>JAQUXD010000018.1 GCA_028692535.1 Eubacteriales bacterium
TTGCGGCACGACGGATTTCACGCTGCCTTCGTCCAGAAATCAGCCCCTTCTGTTTCAGCCTGATGAGCTGATCGTTCTTGGAATTTGGATATCCGCAGGACGCATCCCGAACCTTCTTCTCCCTTTTCTGGAAGGAATGAAAGGGAACGGCGCGATCGCCGTTCCTGTCGTGCTCTTCGGAAACCGCGGATATGACGACGGACTCGTAGAGCTTCGGGATATCCTGCTCCGTTGCGGAGCAACTCCGGTGGCAGCGGCGGCATTCGTGGGAGAACATTCCTTTTCGCCACGGATCGCCACGGAACGTCCGGACGTAAAGGATCTGGATGCCGCAAAAACCTTCGGACACAAGGTGGCGGACATGATTCTGAAGGAGAATAACCCCCCGGTGCCCGTACAAGTGCCGGGCATCCCTTATCCTTACAGAGGATATTACCAGCCGCTGGATGAACAGGGATCACCGGTGCGTTTTCTCAAAGCCGTTCCCGTTACCACGGATGCCTGTATCGACTGCAAGCTCTGTGCTGACATCTGCCCCATGGGCGCCATCGACCGGCACAATGTCTCCAATATTCCGGGAAAGTGCATCAAGTGCTGCGCCTGTATCCGACAATGTCCCGTAAAAGCCAAGAACTTTGCCGATCCTGCCTTCCTATCCCATCTGCACATGCTGGAAAACACCCTGACACGCCGGTCGGAGCCGGAATGCTATCCGAAATCGTGCCGAGAAGTTCCCTTACTCCCCAAAAGAACGTAGCGCCGTCAGGTCCAATGCGGCATAAACATCCAGCAGATCTGCCACTTTTTTTGCAATCATGCGGCTGCCGCCGATCTGGTTGCTCTGGATATTCAGAGGCATAAGAGGCTCGTGAAGCGATTTGCGCAGCAGGAACCAGCCGTCGCCATTCTCTGAATTGCAGGAAACCCGAATACCTTCGTAGTTGGGCTCCACGATCTGCATCCCGCATCGGCAGCGTCCATTGCATGGGTCTTGTGCGGTGCACTCCCCTGCTGAAATCAGCGCATTCAGGTTCTGCAGAACGCCATCCGCATAACCGGAAAACCCCTCTGCGTGGACCGGGATTCTGAATTCTGCCGTCTCTGCGGGCTCTTTGAGCGCAGAGATCACCGATCCGATATCTTTGCCCTCTCTTTTCAGCTGCGCTGCCCGGATGACGATCTTCGTGGCCAGATAGGCGCCATCATCCAGGAAATAATTCTCGCGATATGCCGCGTGACCGGACGTCTCAATGGCCAGCGGACTGTCGAACCCTTCTGCATTCAAGGCAATGGCTTTGTTGATCACATTCCGGTAACCTCGCTTGAAACGAAGGTGCCTATAGTTTAACTCATCTTCCAAGAACGCTGTCAGTTGGTCGCTGGTGACGCTGTCCGTCACCACGATACTGCTCTTTCGCCTGGGATGGATCAAGGCCGCAGCCAGAGCGACGATCCGGTTCCTGTCGATTGCTTGCCCTTGAGAATCCACTGCGGCAGATCGGTCTACGTCCGTGTCAAACAAAATGCCCAGATCCGCACCGACGCGGCGCACCGCTTCGGAAACGGACTTCATGGCCTCCGGATCTTCCGGATTGGGCGAATGGTTGGGGAAATGTCCATCGGGTTCCAGGAACTGACTTCCCCTCGTATCTGCGCCTAAGGGCTGCAGCACACGGGTGGCAAAAAACCCGCCTGCGCCATTTCCCGCATCGCAAACCACATGCAGTCCGTCAAGAGGCTTTTCATCTGCGCAGTTGTCCAACTCCGAACATATGATTCCGCACAGATGGGCCGCATATCGATCCATCAAGTCGCAAGAAACAAGGCTCCCTTTTGGATGGGAGGCCGGATGCGCCGAAAGCGCAGAAGCCATCTCTACAATGGAGGCAATATCCTTTTGGTCCAGACCGCCGGACTTGGAAAAGTACTTAAATCCGTTCCGATCCCAGGGAAGATGGCTGGCTGTGATCATCACCGCCCCGTCCGCGGAAGTTTCGGGAAACACGGTGGACATGAACATGGCAGGGGTGGAGGCCATTGCGCAATCCAACACTCGAATGCCGCATGCCTGCAGCGTTTCACACACCACCCCGGACAGAACTGCGCCCGACAAGCGCGAATCGCGACCAACTGCGACGGTGAGTGACTCGGTGTTCTGTGCTGTTTGCTTTGACAACCAGGCAGCAAAGGCACAAGTAAGGTCTGCTGCGGCCTTCTGCGTCAGATCCACGGGCTTTCCGGAAGTGTCGGGAAGCGCAACGCCCCGGATATCGCTCCCGTTCTGCAGCGCTTGATACTTTTTCATATTTTGCTCCTTCCTGCAGGAACCGGGCGACCAAAGGCCGCCCGGATTGTTTTTACAGCTCCAATTTCAGATCCCCCGGCCGGATCCACCCTATTTTCCGAAGCGGGTAGGCGATCAACGGAGTGATAAATGCGGGAAGTACGATACAGACCATCAGGATCGCCACCCATCCTGTCGTACCCGCTTGGGCAAACCATTCGCTGGAGTATACACCGATCGGTCCGACCAGCCCGCAAGTACCCATCCCGGAAGCCACGGCTACGCCGTTTTCCATCTGAAAGATGCAGGTGGCAATCGGTCCGGTGATAGCTCCCGCCAGTGTGGGCGGTATCCATACCTTCGGATTCTTAACAATATTACCCATTTGAAGCATTGAAGTGCCCAAGCCCTGAGCCAGGATTCCGCCCCAACGGTTTTCGGGAAAGCTCATTACGGCAAAGCCGACCATCTGGGCACAGCAGCCCGCAGTTGCGGCGCCGCCGGCCAGGCCCACAAGCCCCAGAGTGGCACAGATGGCCGCGGAACTGATGGGAAGCGTTAAAGCGACTCCGACAAGGACTGCGACCAGCATCCCCATCCCAAAGGGTTGCAATACTGTCGCGCGCATAATCATGCTGCCGAACCCGGTCATAATGGCGGACACGCCGGGGCCGATGAGCACCGCTGTCGCTATACCCGATACGATAGTAACCGTGGGCGTCAGGAGGATATCGATCTTCGTTTCCTTTGACACAAGTTTTCCCAGCTCTGCGGCGATGATCACCGAAAGCAGCGTCCCCAGGGGTCCGCCCAGCGTATTGGCGCCGATCCCGACGGCGCAAAGCGAAAACAAGACCAAGGAAGGCGCTTTGAGCGCGTAACCGATAGCTACCGCCATGGCAGCGCCGGTGGCGCCTGTGGCATAGCCGGCCACTTCGCCCAGCCATGGCCAGCCGATTTTTCCTGCCAGTGTGTTGAAGATCGTTCCGATCAGAAGCGAAGCAAAGAGCCCGAAGGCCATCGAACCCATTGCATCCACAAAGTAGACTTTTGCCGACAGCGTAACACCTTTCCTTGCCGCAAAGCCTCTTAATCCCGTTTTTGGTTCATCCATTCCTCGTAATGCCTCCTAAGCATGATGTGGCTTTTTGTCCTTAAGAATGTCAAGGATCACAGGAAAGATCCCTTCGGCGAACTGAAGACATCCTTCCGCGTTGTAATGGCAAGCATCCGGCTGCGTATTGCTCGGATCCACCCAAGCTGCAGCATCGGCAAAATGGATATGTCTTTCGCGCGCCAGTTCACGGTACAGACCGGCCAGCTCTTTGGTTTTTGCCACTGACGCTGCGTCCAGCTCACAATCCGGCGGCATATCCTCCTGCAAAGGAACCGGAGCGACCAGAAGGATTTCCGCATCGGTGGACATCCAGCGCAGAACGTCATCGATCTTGTGCAACAGCACCCGCATCGCCATTTGAATTTCACCGGCCGATAAATGATATCTGGATTTCACATCGTTGGTGCCCAGCATCACGATGATCAGATCCAATGGAAAATGGGACATCAAACACGTGTATATGTAGTCCATGGCATTGCGTCCGGGTTTGATGTCATCATCGATTGCGCAGGTGCGTCCGATCATCCCTTCCTCGATGATCAAATACTCCGGGCCAAGCATATTTGCCAGCTGCCCCGGCCAGCGTTGCGCGTAGGGAAGCCTGCCGTTTTCCAGCGGAACCATCCCATAGGTGTTGGAATCTCCGAAACATAGAATACTGTACATTTTAACGCCCCCTTTGCTGCGCCATCAGCGCCTCCACTTCTTTTCTTCCGGTCAGGCCGGAAGCGCCTATATAACGAACGGAACAAGCGGCAGTGGCATTGGCAAAATCCGCGCATGCTGCCGGAGCTTTCCCTTCCATCAGCGCAGCTATGAAGCCGGCGGCAAAATTGTCGCCCGCTCCGGTCGTGTCAATGGCATCCTCAACAGCATATCCGGGAATATGGTCCTGCCTCCCGGCACTGTCAAAGAGGTAACAGCCTTCTCTTCCGGCCTTGATCACCACATGACGGGCGCCCATGCCGATAAAACAGCGAGCGATGCGGTCCAATTCGGTTTCCCCGCTGAACCAGCATCCTTCATCATAATTGGGGAAAATATAATCCGTATAGGGCAGAAAGGCTTCCATAGCATCCTTTGTCGCGCCATCCGGACCGCGAATCACATCCACGCAAGTGGTGATCCCGTTTTCTTTGGCGACGCGCAAAAGCTTTGGAA
This sequence comes from Eubacteriales bacterium, assembly GCA_028692535.1. Lineage (GTDB taxonomy): Bacteria > Bacillota > Clostridia > Peptostreptococcales > Anaerovoracaceae > UBA10908. The sequence goes on from JAQUXD010000018.1 coordinate 4,563, forward strand.
GCGCCCGGGTCAGTCCCGCACAGGAAAATGCGCTGCCCACGGATACCACGTCTGCATCCTTGAGCGCAGTCCAGTCGATGCAGTCCTCGGACAAAGCATTGTCAGCGCCGTGATTGATGATAAAGCTTCTCTCGCCGTCGGGATGGATGCAGACCAGTGAGACCGTGGTAGGCAGATTGGGATGTCGCCCTACGCCGCCCATGTCCACGCCTGCCTGCGCTCCCTGCTGCAGGATAAAATCCCCAAACAAGTCCCTGCCCACCAGGCTCATCAGGCGCGCCTGATGCCCCAGCTTGACCAGCGTGATCGCCTCGTTGATGGCATCTCCGCCCGTATTGTATGAAAAGCTGGGAATACGCGTTGTCTCAGAATGAAAAGCATCCCTCGAAATACCGGGTATGAGCACGTCGCAAACCGCCAGTCCGTAACAAATTGCCGTCCCTTGCTTCAATACAGCCTCCTATGCCTTTCCCTGACTTCCGAACAGTCGGATCTTTTCTTCTGTTCGATCTCTGACAGCTTTTACGTGATTCTCAAAGATCGTATAGTAGTTGGCGCCGGCTTTGATGTCCCGGGTAAAACTCTCCACCGCGGAAAGAAGCAGCTCGGTATGGATGTTGATCTTCGTGATGCCCGACTCTGTGCAGCGGCGAATATCCTGGTCCGGGATCCCCGATGCGCCGTGAAGCACCAGCGGAACGCTCACGGCCTTCCGCACGGCATCCAGCACCTCGTAACGGATCTCCGGTTTTCGCTGATAGACGCCATGGGCATTGCCGATGGCTACGGCCAGCGCGTCGATTTCCGTCCGTTTCACGTATTCGGCGGCCAGCGAGGGATCCGTAAATCCGTAATTTGACAGATCGGACATGCCTTCATCTCCCACGTGCCCCAACTCTGCTTCCACAGGGATCCCCAGAGGTCTGCAGAAGGCCACCACTTCCCGGGTCTTTTGAATATTCTCTTCGAAGGGCAACGCCGAAGCGTCGATCATCACGGAGTTGAAGCCCGCCTCAACGGCCAGCTTCACCTGTTCAAAGGTATTGGCGTGATCCAGATGGATCACAACGGGAAGATCGGTCTCCTCCGCATAGGAACGCATCAGTTTTGCAAAATGCCGCATCGGTGAAAACGCCTCGAAGGGAGGACCGTAGGCGAGTATGACAGGCGCCCTGAGCGCCTGCTGGGCCTCCATGACGCCTTTCAGCAATTCCAGGTTGAACACATCGAAATTGCCGACGCCATATCCTTCTGCGTCGGCCTTTTCCAGCATTTCTCTCATTGATACCAGTGCCATGGCTATACCTTCCCTTCATTTTTGATTTGCACATCCAGTTGCGGGAAAGGAATGGTGACACCGGCATCCTTAAGTGTATCCTTCACGATGTTTAGTGTATCCCATCTGATATCCCAGAATTCCGAGGTCTTGCACCAAGCCCGAAGAACCAAATTGACCGAGCTGTCTCCGTAGTCGTCAACCACGCAGTACGGCGGCGGATCAGGCAAGATCCGACTGTCTTTCGCCAGCATATCCAGCAACGCTTTCCGCGCTGTCTCGATATCGGCCTCGTAGGCAATACCGATGTTTAATGTAAGCCGTCTGGTTTCTTGCTTGGAATAGTTGGTAATGGTGCTGTTGGTCAACTGGCCGTTGGGAATCGTCACCACCTGGTTATCGATGGTCAGGATCGTGGTGTACAACAGATCAATGCTCTCGATCATACCGGAAACACCGCAGCATTCCACAAAGTTTCCTTTGGTGAAGGGCTTCGTGAACATGATCAGGATTCCCCCGGCGAAATTTCCCAGACTGTCCTTGAGTGCCATTGCTACGGCCACACCGGCCGCAGCAAAGACCGTCAGCAAGGAAGTTGCTTTGATGCCCATGGAGTCCAGCAGGGTAATCATCAGGATCGACCACAGGGCGACTTTGAGGATGTTGCCGAAAAACTTGTGGAACATGGGATCGATGCGAGTCTTCCTTAAAAATCCGGAAAAAAGCTTTGTCGAGATCTTGATCGCAACAATGCCGATGACCAGGATCAGCAAGGCCACGAACGCATGATTCGTTAATTCAGTTATTGTATTATTGTCAAAGAATGGCATAAAGCACTCCTGCTAGAGTTTCCAGAGATAGTCGAACAATTCTTTCGTAACGGCGGGAACGACCTCAAGCAGACTTTTTTTATTCACACGTTCCGTCCACTGGTGGTATTCCTTCCCGATTGGCCCGTAAATGACTGCTGGAATGCCGATTTCTTCCATCGCTTCGAAATTAAGCTGATACAAGTCCCCCCACATGGGTGTGTTGGCGGAAAATTTTGTATAGTCGAAGGGATGATCGATTCCGCAGTAACTGGCGTCGGAAATTCCCATGAAATAGTTTTCGTAGTCCATTTTCTGCCCGAAGCCCGCCTCTGCTGTTTTCTTGACGATTGCGTAAGCATTGCTTCCGGTATCTTCTTTTCCTTTGATCAGGTCGCTGTGAATCGGCAAATAATAGGGTGGCGCAAATCCGATCAGTACGACCGGGTTTTTGATATCGGCATACTTGAGAACAGCTTCCATCATTTTAAGGGTGGCACCGGGGAAGTTCAGTTCACCTCCGACGACCTGGGTGCCGATGGTTTGATAGATACCGGAATAATATGCATCAAAACCCTTCGGATCCTTCTCCTTGAGCTCAGCTACCAGCTCTTCAAAGGAATAGACAGTCGTTTTGTACTGGATCTTGTCTTTTTCTGCAAATTTGTCACGCTTTTTGTATTCCTGGTATACAGCATCCAATTCCTTGACACTGTTTTCCAACGCTTCGGCTGCGATCCTCTTGATTTTCCCCATGATCTGCTCGGGAGTGGAGTCGAAGGTCAGCGCCGTGAAGTAGCCCGCCGCCCGAAGCGGCAGGGACACATCATAGAGCTCTTTCATGTCGCGCAGGTTCGTCCAGGTGGGCGGAACCGTGGCTTCATCTTTATATCGATCCGAAAACTCCAGTGAAATGTTTGTCTTTTGATAGATCTCCGCCAGGATACCCAGAGGCGTAATGCCGTCGAAGCAGTGCCCCACGTGGGCTGTGACGCCTTGGACCATCACGACCGGCATGATCTTTCCCACCGAGCCGATGGACATGATCTGAGCGCCGTTCCGTTCATTGGTGGGCTCGGGATCCACCACCATTTTCAAATCAAGGCCGTAACGGTTCTTCAGCTGCAGGATCAGCGCGGCGGCTTCCCGCATGCCGGCCGAATAGGATTCTTCGTCGGGAACCGTGATCATCAGCAAATTGCCGGGCAGCTCTCCCTTTTGCGCAAGCGCTGCATATTCTTCGAAAAGAGCCATGTGCATCGCTACGCCGCCCTTCATATCGGCGGCGCCCCGGCCCCAAATCCATTCACCGGATTCCATGTCAGCCCGGGCTTCCGGAGAAAGATCCTTTTTCGCAAGCGCTTTCTCAAGTTCATCGCCGATTTGAAATGCCTGCTCTGCCAGCTCGCCGTAACTTTCGGTACTCACCACATCCATGTGCCCCATGGAAACCACGGTGTTCGGAGCGTTTCCCAAGAGCAGAGCATAGGGAACGGTACGGCCGAAAGCGTCGTTGGGAATGGGATACAAGCCAAACTGATCAGGATGTTCTTTGAAGTACGGAATCTGCGCAAAGAATGCGTGCACGTATTCCGACATAACATTTTCCTTTGCCGAATAACTGACGCTGTCCACAGCGGTCATTTCTTGCAGCAGGGTGTAAATTCTTTCTTGAATGTTCTTATCCATGGAATTCTCCTATCTTTTTATAAAATGACTTATGATTAATTAATATTTCTAATGGGTCGATCCATATCTCTATAAGATTATCACAAATCCCTTCTTCTTCCAAGCATTAACAGGGTAAAAGCTCCGATGGCCACAATGAGCAGGATCACCGCGAAGCAGTGCATAAAATAGGCTTCCGGAAGGATCAGAATCACCGGATCCGTTCGGGCATCAAAAATCCAGTGGTCGTTGCGAAATACCAGCTCGTGGAATAAAACAAAAGCGCGGTTAAAGTCTGCTGCCGCCCATAGACCCAAAAGCGCCGGAACAACCAGCACCGTCCAGCCGGCAATGCGAAATCTGGTCTTGCCGGATCGAAATCCGGCTGCGAGCAAGGGGATCAGCGCCAGACCGCCGACCACGCCCAGTATCCAGACCAGTCGGAATACCGACTTGACCTGCGCAAAATGATAGATGGCGCCGGGAGAAGACGGAAATGTAGGCAGGGAGAATTCAGTCTGCACCCAGGGCATGCACCATCGTATCAGCGCATTGTAATTCGCAAGGATCTCTTCTCTGCTATAGCCTGAAGTTTCGGAAATGTTCAGATAATCCAGTTCAAAATAGTAGAGCGCCCGAAACAGCAGCACGAAGGTGAGCCCCAATGCAATGAAGAAAAACAGGGCGCAAAGCCCTGTCAGAAGGTGACCGGTATACGATAAAGATTTTTTCTTGGTATCGGCAGCGCGGTGCATCGGTATTCTCTCAGTCCAGGATCCCCAATGCTTTTTTGAGCAGCGGATCCAGAATATTCAGCGCTCTTGCCTTCAGCCGGGCGGGAATGCCGAAAAACGGTTCAGCGATGCTTCCGGCAATCGCGGCGATCGTATCGCTGTCTCCCCCGATGGAGATCGCATTCCGGATCACATCTTCAAAACTTGTTCCTTCGAGAAAGGCTACGACTGCCTGCGGCACACTGCCCTGACAAGTTTCGTCGAACTGATATGTCGGCCGGATCTGATCCAGAGTAAAATCCAGGTCATAATACTGGCTCACGTGCTTTTTGATCTGTTCTTTCGTACAGTTTTGACGCGCCATATAGATGGCTTCAGCTACAGCGACGGCGCCTTTGATTCCTTCGGCATGATTGTGGGTGACCTCTGCCGAGTAAACCGCAAGTTCCTTGGCTTCCGACATGCTGTCGGCCAGCCACGCAGCGGCGGATACACGCATGGCCGAACCGTTTCCCTGGCTGTTGTACGGTTTGGGGTCCTCGGACAGGAGCCATTGATTGAAGCGCGTACCGTATCCGCAGACAGGGTACTCCCGGCCAAGCTCCCTCATATAGTTGATCAGAAGGGCATGCACATCCTTCGTCTTGTCCTTCTTGTATTCGCGAAGAGCTGCACAGACAGCACAGGTCATTACGGTGTCATCGGTGAAGTGACTGTTTTTTTTCCAAAGCGGAAAGTCCTTCTTCTTGATGTTGTTAAATTCGTACACCGACCCGACGATATCTCCTATGATTGCTCCAAACATCGATTTCTCCTAACGCCCTTGCAAAGATAATGATTTGTATTATTATACAGTTTTTTTTGCAAAATGTCCAGCGTGACAGGCATCAGGCGCTGTTTGCAAATGAAAACCCGTCGGAAAGGAGGATTCTCTTCCGACGGGATTATTACACATTGCTGTATGCCGCTACAGGAGCAGTCCGCCTACTGCGATGAACAGCGGCGCAAACACCACCGCAACGATGGTCATCAGCTTGATAAGGATGTTGATCGAGGGACCGGAGGTATCCTTGAACGGGTCACCGACCGTGTCTCCGACAACTGCGGCTTTATGGGTTTCACTGCCCTTCCCGCCATAGGCGCCGCCTTCGATATACTTTTTGGCGTTGTCCCAAGCGCCACCCGCATTGGCCATCATGATTGCCAACAGAACGCCTGCGGATACTGCGCCGGCCAGCATGCCGCCCAGGGCGGCAGGTCCCATAATGATGCCCACAGCCAAAGGCGCGACCACGGCCATCAGTCCGGGGATGACCATTTCCTTCAACGCGGCACCGGTGGAAATATCCACGCATCTGGCATAGTCCGGCTTGGACGTTCCGGCCATGATGCCGGAATCTTCCCGAAATTGTCTGCGCACCTCTTCGATCATTTGATTGGCCGCTTTTCCTACGGAGTTCATGGTCAAGGCCGAGAACATGAAGGGCAGCATGGCGCCGATAAACAATCCCCCGATAACGAAAGGATCCAGCAGATCGATGGTCGTCAGTCCAACCACCTGGGAATAGGATGCAAACAGTGCCAGCGCGGTAAGAGCAGCCGAGCCGATGGCGAAGCCTTTTCCGATGGCTGCGGTGGTGTTGCCCACAGAATCCAGCGTGTCGGTGATCTTGCGAACTTCGGGGGGAAGTTCAGCCATTTCTGCAATACCGCCCGCATTGTCCGAAACCGGGCCATAGGCGTCAACGGCAATGGTCATGCCTGCAGTGGAGAGCATGCCTACAGCTGCCAGGGCAATACCGTAGAGACCGGCTGCCGCATTGGCTACAAGGATGCCCACTGCGATGATAAGGATGGGATAAACGGTGGAAAGCATCCCCACGCCCAAACCGCTGATGATGGTGGTGGCGGCACCGGTCTGGGATTGTTCTGCGATTTTTTTGACATACTTATAGTCCGCAGAGGTATAGATCTCTGTGATCTTTCCGATCGCGGTGCCCACAATAAGCCCGGCAATGATGGCGATCGCGGCGTTCAGGTTTCCGAAGAATACCTTGCTCAGGATCAGCGAAACGCCGATCACCAGCACAGCGGAAAGATAGGTGCCCATATTGAGCGCCTTTGCTGGATTGGATTTCTCGTCTCCTTTGACAAACATGATACCCACGATGGAAGCCAGAATACCTACCGCAGATAATATCAGCGGAAAGACGGAACCGGTGAGCGGGTCCAGTGTAAAGGATTCTCCGAATATCGGATGGATCGTCGGGATGATCACAGCCAGTGTGATCGCAGAAATGATCGATCCCACATAAGATTCAAATAAGTCGGAACCCATGCCGGCCACATCGCCGACATTGTCGCCGACATTGTCTGCGATAACGGCAGGATTTCTGGGATCGTCTTCGGGGATACCTGCCTCGACTTTGCCCACCAGATCCGCGCCCACGTCAGCAGCTTTCGTATAGATGCCGCCGCCGACCCGGCCGAACAGAGCCATGGAAGAAGCGCCCAGGCCGAAGCCGGTGATGCACTGCGCGGAAGTGGCCACGCCCATAATGGCAAAGGAAGCGCCTATGCCCAGCAAACCCAGTCCCACGACGCAAAGGCCCATGACCGCGCCGCTGCGAAAGGCTACTTTCAGCGCTTTGTTCATGCCGCCTTCCCGTGCGGCGTTCGCAGTACGTACATTACCCTTCGTTGCAACCTGCATGCCGAAGAATCCGGCCAGCACGGAAAATCCGGCGCCGATAACGTATAGTACAGCTGTGATGGGATCGATGAAAATTGCCAGAACGACAGTCAGGACGATGACCACCAAAACCATTGTCTTGTACTCTCTCTTCAAAAAAGCCATGGCTCCTTCATGGATAAAACCGGCGATTTCTTTCATTCTGTCGGTACCCGGGTCCACAGAGCCAACCCATTTAGCCAGAAAGTACGCCACAAGCAAGGACAAAATCCCCACTGCCGGCGCTATGTATAAAAGTATGTCGTTCATTGATCCGCATCCTCCTTTAGATTGATTATTGAGAACAACAATAATATAAAAGGTAAAGAGGTGCTGCATCCAAGCAGACCTCTTACATCTTGGCAAACATATAAATGTTTCTTGTCCGATCGTCGACAAGCCGCATGGATCAAGCTATTCCAAAGTCACCAAAAACAGGGTTGTGATAATAAATACCACGGCGCCCGCTACAGTGATCTTACTTAAAATCGCCTCATAACCTTTGCTTTTTTTCTTTCCGAACAACTGCTCGGCGCCGCCTCCGATCGAACCGGACAACCCTGCGCTGTTTCCGTGCTGGAAAAGAATGCTGGCAATCAGCACCAGGCAAGCTGCGCCCAACAAAACCATCAGAAATGTTTTCATTTCTGTACCTCCTTGCTAAAATAACTATTATATTCTAGCACAGTGAATGAGCGATAGCAACAGAATTTTACTCCAGAACAGCTCCTTTGGATGCATCGGTAACCAGCTTGGCATAGCGGGCAATATATCCGGTCTTTAAAGCGGGTTCCGGGCAAATCCAGCGTGAGCGACGTTCCTCCAGCGTCTTGTCATCGACCATTAGATCGATTTTGCACGCCGGAATATCGATGGATATGATATCTCCTTCGCAGACCAGGGCAATCGGTCCGCCCTGGGCGGCTTCGGGGCATACGTGTCCGATGGAAGCGCCACGGGTCGCGCCGGAAAAGCGGCCGTCGGTGATCAGGGCAACTTCCTTATCCAATCCCATACCTGCGATGGCAGAGGTGGGATTGAGCATTTCCCGCATACCCGGCCCGCCTTTGGGTCCTTCGTAGCGAATGACGATCACGTCGCCGGAGCAGATCTTCCGGTCATAAATGGCCTCGATGGCGTCTTCTTCGTTGTTGAATACCCGTGCCGGTCCCTGATGGACCATCATGGCCGGATCCACAGCGGATTGCTTTACAACACACCCCAAAGGTGCCAGCGTGCCCTTGAGCACAGCGATCCCTCCGAAGGGAGAAAACGGATCCTCCACAGGGCGGATCACTGTCGGATCAAGGTTCCGGATGCCTTCCAGATTTTCTTCCACCGTTTTGCCGGTACAGGTCATCAGAGAAGTGTCCAGAAGATTTTTTTTCGTAAGCTCTTTCATGACGGCATGAACGCCGCCCGCCCGGTGCAAATCTTCCATATATACAGGACCGGCCGGAGCCAGATGGCAAAGATTGGGGGTTTTGGCGGAAATTTCGTTGGCAGTGTCCAAGGAGAGTGCAATGCCGCATTCGTGAGCAATGGCCGGCAAATGGAGCATGGAGTTCGTAGAGCAGCCCAGCGCCATGTCCACCGTTTCTGCGTTGTGAAACGCCGCTTCCGTCATGATATCCAGAGGGCGGATATCTTTTTTCACCAGTTCCATGATCTGCATGCCGGCCTTTTTGGCCAGGCGCAGCCGGGCAGAATAAATACCGGGCAGGGTTCCGTTGCCGGCCAAGCCCATGCCCAACGCTTCGGTAAGACAGTTCATGGAATTTGCGGTATACATGCCGGAACAGGAACCACAGGTCGGACAGGCGCTTTCTTCGTACTCGGCCAACCCGGCATCATCAAGCGTTCCCGCCTTGTAAGCGCCTACCGCTTCGAACATGTGAGAAAGACAGGTGCGAGAGCCGTCATCCATGCGCCCGGCCATCATGGGACCGCCGGAACAAAAAATCGTAGGAATGTTGATCCGTCCTGCGGCCATGAGCAATCCCGGAACATTCTTGTCGCAGTTCGGGATCATCACCAGGCCGTCAAATTGATGCGCCATGGCCATGGCCTCCGTGGAATCTGCGATCAATTCCCGTGTCACCAGTGAATACTTCATTCCCACATGCCCCATGGCGATCCCGTCACAGACAGCGATAGCCGGAAAAACCAACGGTGTGCCTCCGGCCATGAGAACCCCGGCCCGGACGGCCTCGGTGATCTTATCCAGATTCATATGGCCGGGAACCACTTCGTTGTAGGAATTGACGATCCCGATCAGCGGCCGATCCATTTCTTCTCTGGTAAGTCCCAGCGCGTACAGCAGCGATCTGTTCGGAGCCCGCTCCACGCCGGCTTTCGCATTGTCACTTCTCATGGTATCTTCCTTTCTATTTCTTAAGCCAGCTCATCATGTCTCTCAATTTTTTGCCAACAGCTTCCAAGGGATGCTCGGCCTGCACTCTTCTGCTGGCCAGGAACTTCGCCTGATTGCCTGCGCCGAACTCCTGAATGAACTCTGAAGCAAACGTGCCGTCCTGGATCTCGCTCAGGATCTTTTTCATCTCTGTGCGGGTCTCTTGGGTGATCAGCCGTTTGCCGGTACGATAATCGCCGTATTCAGCCGTATTGGAAATGGAGTACCGCATCATGGCAAAGCCGCCGCTGTTGATCAGATCCACGATGAGTTTCATCTCGTGGATGCACTCAAAATAGGCCATTTCCGGCTCGTAGCCGGCTTCCACAAGCGTGTCGAATCCCGCTTTCATGAGCTCGGTGACGCCGCCGCAGAGTACGGCTTGCTCGCCGAAGAGGTCTGTTTCTGTCTCTTCCTTGTACGAAGTCTCCAGGATCCCTGCGCGCCCTGCGCCGATTCCGGCCGCATAGGCCAGCGCATAATCCTTCGCCTTGCCGGTAAAGTCCTGATGCACAGCGATCAGACTCGGAACGCCCTTTCCTTCCGTGTATTGGCTCCGTACAGTATGCCCGGGACCTTTGGGCGCCACCATAGTCACATCCACGTCGGAAGGCGGTTGGATCTGATTGAAATGAATATTGAACCCATGGGCGAACATCAGCATGTTGCCTTCTTCCAGATAGGGCTCCACCTCTTCTCGGTATACGGCAGGCGCTTTTTCGTCGGGGACCAGCATCATGATGATATCCGCCTTTTTTGCCGCTTCCGCTACAGTCATGACGGGCAATCCTGCTGCCTGTGCTGCCGGAACACCGGCAGAATGGCTGCGCAGGCCCACGATCACGTTCGCGCCGCTTTCCTTCAGGTTTTGCGCATGGGCATGTCCCTGGGAACCGAAGCCCATGATGGCGATGGTTTTGCCGTCAAGCAGCCCCAGATTGCAATCTTTGTCGTAATACTTGTTGATCATTGGAATCTCCTTTTTGTTATGAACGATGGCTTTCTCGGTTTTGATAGGTAAAAGCGTCTTCTCCTCTTTCGATGGTGGTGACGCCGGTTCGGCATTGTTCGATAATCTCGTATTTCTTCAGCACGGCGAGGAAGGCGTCGATCTTGCCCGGTTTTCCTGTCAATTCGATAATCAGGCTATTCTCGGAAAGATCCACGATCGCCGCTTCATAAATGCTGCAGATGGCAGAAATGCCGGTCAGGTCGTTCTCGGTGGTCCGAAGCTTAAGAAGCAGCAGCTCGCGCTGAATGGCGACAAGCGGGTCTTCGACCCGTACAGCGAGAACCTCCACCAACTTTTTCGTCTGCAGAATGATTTGCTTGATCACGTTCTCATCACCGGTCGTGGTGATCGTGATACGGGAAATGTCCGGGTCTTCCGTAGCGGACACCGTCAGGGAATCAATGTTGAATCCCCTGCGCCCGAACAGCATGGCTACTCTCGAAAGCACGCCTGCATTGTTCTCCACCATCAGGGCAATCATCGTCTTATCCATCATTATAATCCTCCTTCCTCCTGTGTCAAAATAATATCTTCGACGCCTTTGCCCGCCGGCATCATGGGCAGGACTTTTTCTTTTTTATCAATGGGACATACGATCCAGGACGGCCCGGTGTTTTTCAAGGCTCTTGCGAACGCATCACGGAACGCTTCGGAGGTATCCGCCCGGTAGGTCTGTACACCAAATCCCTTTCCGACTGTCTCATAGTCGGTCTTTCGATAAGGCTCCGTGGCCATGTAGCGTTCTTTGTGGTACGCCCATTGAAGCTGGCGCACCATCCCCAGCACCGCATTGTCCAGAATGATGGTGATGATGGGCAGGCCGTAGGAGACGGCTGTTGCCGCCTCGCACATGTTCATGTGCAGCGAGCCGTCGCCGGTGATATGAATGACCGAAGCAGAGGGAAAGGCGACTTGCGCGCCTACGGCCGCTCCGTACCCGAACCCCATGGTTCCCAGTCCGCCACTGGTCATAAAGCCTCTGGGACGGGTGGTTTTGCAGTATTGCGCTGCCCAAATCTGATGCTGTCCTACATCTGTCGTGATGATAGATTCGGGCCCTGCCAGTTCACCGATGACTTCCATGATCTGGTGGGGCATCAGCTTATCGCCTGTGTTGTCAGGAAAGTAATCCTTCTCCTTCCAACGCCGGATGTCTGCCATCCATTTGCTTCGGTCTTTATTCTTGACCAACGGCATCAGTTCCTGCAAAATACTGCGCAGATCTCCGATAAGCGATCCGCCCGAATCCACGCTTTTACCGATTTCACTTGGATCGATGTCGAACTGGATGATCTGCGCTTTAGGCGCAAAGGTCTTTCGTCCCTGTGCAACTCGATCGGACAGGCGGGTTCCCGCCGCGATGAGAAGATCCGCGTGAGCGATGGATGTATTGGCCGCCACACTGCCGTGCATCCCGGTCATTCCAAGGTCCAGGTCATGGCCAAAAGCGATAACGCCCGTCGCCATGATCGTATGGCAGGTCGGGATTCCTGTTTTTTCGATGAACTGCTTCAATTCTTCCGAAGCTCCGCTGCTCACCACACCGCCGCCAAAACAAAGCACCGGACAACGGCTTCGTTCGATCATGGCCGCAATGGCTTTGAGCTGAGCAGGATCCGGAACTTCTGCCGGAACGGGTTCGGCCGCCTGCCTCGGCTCAAATTCACAGAGCGCCGCAGTAATGTTTTTGGGAATGTCCACCAATACCGGCCCCTTTCGTCCGCTGTCGGCGATCTCAAAGGCTGCGCGTATCGTTTGCGCCAGCCGATCGATATCCCGTACCGCATACGTATGCTTGGCAATAGGCCCTGCGATCCCGGAGATGTACACTTCCTGAAAGCTGTCCTTTCCGATCAGATCCGTTCCCACGTTTGCCGTGATCGCCACCATGGGAACGCTGTCGAGAAATGCCGTGGCGATCCCCGTCACCAGATTCGTGGCTCCGGGGCCGCTGGTGGCCAAACAGACGCCCACTTTTCCCGTTGCCCTGGCATAACCGTCTGCCGCATGGGCCGCGCCTCGCTCATCGGCAGGAAGGTAATGTGTGATCTTGTCTCTTCGGTTATACAGCGCATCGTGGATGTGCAGTGTTGCGCCGCCCGGATATCCGAACAGATCCGTAACCCCCTGCTCGATCAACAATTCCACGATCATTTCAGCTCCTGTCATCTTCATGCTGTGTCCCTCCTTCCAAATAAAAAACCGTTGTCCATCGTCCATGCTTCTATGGACGAAGAGACAACGGACGAACCATTGCGGTACCACTCTTCTTGCTTTTCCGTTTCCGAAAAAACCACTCTGCAGAGATCTTTCAATCTCCTGCGCGATAACGGGCGCTGCCGGTTGTGCTTACACAGATCCTGTCCTTGGGCCAACTGCTCGGGGAGGACGTTCACAAATCGGAAGAAGTATTGTCTCGCACCCGACGACAACTCTCTTGAACTCTTCCGAACGTTACTTTTTCCCTTCGACGCGATGATTATAAAATTATATGGATTATATAGACCTGCTCTCTGCTTGTCAAGGGGTATTATTCAGAATCCATGGCAATTTTAAATTCCACGAACTGCCGGGCTGCCCGAGGTGTTCTGCCTCCGCTGCGGATCGCATAGGCTTCGGCCTCCCGGATCAACACGTCCTCGGGCAGATCCAGGCCGCTGTGCTCCGCCAGGCGAAGGACCAGTGTTGTAAAAAGGTCTCTTCCGGGTTTTCCGAAGGTGATGACCATGCCGAAGCGGGCTGACAGACTGGCGATCTCTTCCAGCGTGTCGTTCAGATGGATATCGTCGCCTCTTCGATCCCCAAAGGTTTCGCTGATCAAATGACGGCGATTGCTGGTGGCGTAAACCACCACATTCCTGGAACGGGCAGCGACGCTACCCTCCAGAACCGTCTTGAGGGCCGTAAAGTGACTGTCGTTGGAAGCAAAGGACAAGTCATCGATGAACAATATAAATTTCAACGGACTTTCCGCCAGTTCATCCAGAAGGGGCGGAATCGTCTGCAACAGATTCTTTTCGATTTGGATCAGGCGAAGCCCCCTGTCGAAATATGCATTGGCTACGGCTTTGACCGTGCTGGATTTCCCTGTCCCTGCATCTCCGTAGAGAAGGATGTTGCTGGCCGGAAGCCCTGCAAGCAGCGCTCGGGTATTGCGCACCACCTTTTCTCTTTCCGCCTCGTATCCGTAAAGATCCGACAGTCGGAGCGGATCCGGGTGGCGAACAGGCACAAGTTGCCCGTCCGGCGCCATGGAAAATGCCCGATGGGAAGCAAACAGACCGTAGCCTTCCGTTGCCACGCTTCCCATGTGATCCTCGTACAGGGCGGGAAAATCCATTTTTTCCGCCCGCCAGAAAGGAGGATCGTTGTGTTCCGGAAGCAGCGCAGCCGCCTCGGACAAGGTCTCCAGCTCCGACTGCAGCTGCGCCAGGATCAGCGGATCGGGCTTGCCGCCCGCAGCTCGTTGCCGGACATAAAAATGATCGGCCTTTAGGACCCTGTCCAGAACGGCTTTGGTCAGGTCGACACCTTCGGGGTAGAGCGCAGCAGCCACTGCCGCTGCGCCCAGAGATTTTTCATGTTCTCCGCAGGCGCAGGCGAAATCCGTAAGAGCCGCTACCAGCGGATCTTTTTTTAAGCTCCGGAAAATCACCAATGATTCCAGCCGGCGACCTATTTTTGCTGAATCCATTATTCTTCTCCCTGTCGGAGGCAATAGAACGCGCTGCGGCCGGCATACACTGCCGAATCACCCAGACTGTCTTCCAGGCGAAGCAGCTGATTGTATTTTGCGATGCGATCGGTCCGTGACAGGGATCCGGTTTTGATCTGCCCCGTATTGAGCGCCACTGCGATATCTGCTATAGTGGAATCCTCCGTCTCGCCTGAACGGTGAGAGATCACGGTGGTGTAACCGGCTCGCTTGGCCATCTCTACTGCGTCGAAGGTCTCGGTGAGCGTGCCGATCTGATTCACTTTGATCAGGATGGAATTGGAGATATTCTCTCTAATCCCTCTGGAAAGACGTTCCGTGTTTGTTACGAACAGATCGTCTCCCACCAGCTGGATCCGGTCCCCCAAAGCTTCCGTCAGCAGTTTCCAACCGGTCCAATCATCCTCAGCCAGGCCGTCCTCGATGGAAATGATGGGATACTTGTCCACCAGCATTTGATAGTATTGGATCATCTCCTGCGCGCTGCGGACCACGCCTTCTCCTTTCATATTGTACTTTTCAGAAGCTGCGTCGTACATTCCTGAAGCCGCCACGTCCAGCGCGATCTGAATATCCTCTCCCGGGCGATAGCCCGCCTTCTCGACAGCCTCCAGGATCACCCGGATCGCTTCTTCGTTGGTAGCCAGATTCGGCGCGAAGCCGCCCTCATCTCCCACTGCCGTATTCAAGCCTCTGGCTTTGAGTACCGCTTTGAGACTGTGGAACACTTCCGC
>JAQUXD010000132.1 GCA_028692535.1 Eubacteriales bacterium
ATGAAGCGGTCTTGACTACACGATATGCGCAACAGCTGGTGCAAGTGACTATTTCGCCGGAAACGGTACGCGTGCGGATTCGAATAGGTGAGAATCCAACGGAAGAACAGCAATAACTGAAAGAAAGGATAGAATATGGGAAGATTATTCGGAACAGACGGCGTGCGGGGCATTGCCAATTCAGAATTGACGGCCAACCTGGCTTTTAAGCTGGGGAAAGCAGGCGCGTATGTGCTGAGCAAGGAAGACGAGCGCCCCGTGGTTCTGATCGGAAAGGATACGCGGATCTCCGGAGATATGCTGGAGGATTCTTTGAGCTCAGGTGTCTTGTCCATGGGCGGGAACGTGATTAAAGTCGGTGTGTTGCCCACACCGGCCATCGCTTATTTGGTCCGCTATTTTCACGCAGATGCGGGGGTGGTCATTTCGGCTTCCCATAACCCATTTGAACACAACGGAATCAAATTTTTCAACAGCGAAGGCTTTAAACTGGATGATGATCTGGAAGAAGAGATCGAAGATATCATTGCCCGCGACCTGGATGTCTCCAGCCACATCACCGGTGATCGTCTGGGCCGGGTCGTGGAGCAGAAGAACGACGCGATGGCTCTGTACGCAGAATTTTTAAAAAAGACCATCAGCGCAGATATTCGTGGAATGGAAATTGCGGTGGATTGTGCCAACGGCGCTGCCAGTCAAGTGGCGGAGAAGGTATTCACGGAACTCGGCGCCAACCTCCACATCATTCACAACCGCCCCGACGGGATCAATATCAACCGCGGCAGCGGGTCCACCCATCCGGAAGATCTGCAGGAAACGGTCCGCAAGACCGGCGCCGCTGTGGGACTTGCCTTTGACGGGGACGCGGACAGGCTTATTGCCGTGGATGAGAACGGGGATGTTGTGGACGGAGACCGCACGATGTATATCTGTGCGAAGATGCTCAAGGAAACCGACGCATTGCCTTTCGATCTGGTCACCACGACCGTGATGAGCAACATCGGATTCCACAAAGCTGTCGAGGCACTGGGGCTGAAAGCTGATGTTACCCAAGTCGGAGATCGGTATGTGCTGGAGCGCATGCTCAAAACGGGATGCGTCATCGGCGGAGAACAGTCCGGCCATATCATTTTCCGGAACCATACCACCACAGGAGACGGAATCTTGTCGGCTCTTCAACTTCTGCAGGCCATGAAGTTATCCGGCAAACCGCTGTCCGAACTGGCGGCGGAGGTCGTACTCTATCCGCAAGTGCTCAAAAATGCGAAGGTGCGCAACGAAAACAAAAAGCGCCTGGAGAAGGACAAGGAGGTCGCCGAGGCGATCCGCGCCGTGGAAGAAAAGCTACACGGCGAGGGACGAGTTCTCATTCGGCCCTCCGGGACCGAACCGCTGGTTCGAGTGATGATCGAAGGGAAAAAGCAGGACGAAATCACATTGCTGGCGGAAAACCTGGCCCAGTTGATCACCCGAAATCTGGGCTAGCGCTCCGGTTTCGTTCGTCTGAAAACTTAACATACATTTAACAACAGCAGGGGGATATTCTTAACCTTGCTGTTTTATATTATGATTGCAAGATGAAATTGTATTTGCAAGATGAGACAGTAACAACAAGGAGATAAAATGATGAAAAAAATAATCGGAATCGTTCTGGCCCTGACACTGGTCCTCGGCTTGGCGGCCTGCGGCGGCGGTGACGAAACAGGCGGAGAGCAGAAGCCTTCGATGATCAGTGTTGTATCCCGTGAAGAAGGCTCCGGAACACGGGGCGCGTTCATTGAACTTGCGGGCATCGAGGAAAAGGATGCTGCGGGCAACAAGATCGACAGGACCAGCGAGATGGCAGAAATCAGCAACAGCACATCGGTGGTGATGGCAACCGTCATGGGCAATAAGAGAGCTATCGGGTACATTTCACTGGGTTCCATGAACGACGACGTGAAAGCGCTGGCCATTGACGGAGCAGATGCAACGGTGGACAACATCAAGAGCGGCGCTTACTCCATCGCCCGCCCCTTCCACCTGGCCACGCTGGGTGCCGCGAGTCCTGCCGCCGCCGACTTTCTCGCCTTTGCCATGAGTGCCCAAGGGCAGGCGGTCGTGGAAGAAAGCGGCTACATCAGCGCGGCTGCCGGCGGAGATTACAATCCTTCCGGGGTCGCCGGACAGGTACGCATCGCCGGATCCTCCTCTGTGACGCCGGTCATGGAGAAGCTCAAAGAGGCGTATGTGGGTTTGAATCCCTCGGCTGACATTCAGATCCAGCAGAGCGACTCCACCACCGGTATGACTTCGGCCATCGAAGGGATCTGCGACATCGGTATGGCGTCCCGCAATTTGAAGGACAGCGAACTGGAGGCCGGACTGGAGCCCTTAGTATTGGCCATGGACGGAATCGCCGTCATCGTCAACCGGGAAAATCCGGTGAGCGCCATGACGCTGGATCAGGTGAGAAGTATTTTTATCGGTGAAACGACAGATTGGAATGAAATAGGAGAATAAGAATGAAGTCTTTTCGGGAAAACTTCATGAAAGCGATTTTTCTGAGTGCTGCCTGCACGTCCATTGCGGCGGTGGCACTCATTTGCTATTTCATGTTCAGCAGCGGACTGCCTACCATTGCCCAAATCGGCTCGGCGGAATTTTTGCTCGGTAGGGTCTGGAAGCCTCTGAACGATCTTTTCGGTATATTTCCCATGATCATCGGCAGCCTTTGGGTGACCCTAGGCGCCATGGTGGTGGGCGTGCCCGTCGGCTTGCTCACCGCAGTGTTTCTCGCCCGGTTCTGTCCCTCCCGTCTCTATCGCATGCTGAAGCCGGCAGTGGAACTCCTGGCCGGGATCCCTTCCATCGTGTATGGGTTTTTCGGATTGGTGGTGATCGTTCCCATTCTTCAGGAATTGCTGGGAACCAACGGGAAGGGGATCATTACGGCGTCGATCCTATTGGGTATCATGATCTTGCCTACGATTATCGGCGTTGCGGAAGCGGCCATACGCGCCGTACCGGAAAGCTATTACGAGGGAGCCCTGGCGCTGGGCGCCACGCATGAGCGAAGCGTATTTACCACAGTCCTTCCCGCAGCGAAGTCGGGAATCCTTGCCGCCGTCATCCTGGGGGTCGGTCGAGCGATCGGCGAGACCATGGCGGTGATCATGGTGGCGGGAAATCAAGCTGTTGTTCCCGGATCTCTGACCTCCGGTGTACGGACCATGACCGCCAATATCGTGTTGGAGATGGGTTATGCCACAGACCTGCACCGAGACGCGCTGATTGCTACCGCTGTAGTTCTTTTCGCGTTTATCCTCATCATCAATCTTTCCTTTTCTCTCATCAAAAGGAGGATGAAATAAATGAAAAGCAGCAGAAAAGCAACAATAAAGCAAAGGCTGACATCCTATCGGAGAAGTCCCTCCTCTCTGATGCTGCGCATCTTGGTGATTCTGGCGGCCGCCACCACAGCCTTTATCCTTTTGACGATTATCGGGTACATCGTGATGCGGGGCATTCCTCACATCAACGCGGGGCTCTTTGCCTGGGAGTATACGACAGAGAACGTTTCCATGATGCCGGCCATCATCAATACGATCACCATGACTGCGCTGGCCCTGGCACTGGCTGTACCCATCGGGATCTTCTCAGCCATCTATCTGGTGGAGTATGCCCGCAGGGGCAACCGGCTGGTCAGCCTGGTGCGTATTACCGCAGAGACACTGTCGGGCATCCCGTCCATTGTCTATGGATTGTTCGGCTTTTTGCTGTTTGCCATCTCCCTGGGCTGGGGGCTTACTTTCCTGGGCGGCGCCCTGACGCTGGCCGTCATGATCCTGCCCCTGGTGATGCGCACGACGGAAGAAGCGCTGATCGCTGTACCGGACATGTACCGGGAAGGCAGTTTCGGGCTGGGCGCCGGCAAGCTGCGCACTGTTTTTCAGATCGTTCTTCCCGCGGCGATCCCCGGTATTCTGGCCGGTGTGATCCTGAGCATCGGGCGAATCGTGGGCGAAACCGCGGCGCTGATCT
>JAQUXD010000019.1:0-10405 GCA_028692535.1 Eubacteriales bacterium
GGACCGCCGCCGACGCCGCAAAGACCAGCGCCTGGAACCAAAACACCCATGGCAAATGCTTGTGGAACAGCAGGCCGCCGATGGCCGGGCCCATGGCATATCCCAGGTTTTGCGCCATAAACAACAGTGAAAAGCTCTCGTATTTATTCTTCTCGTCGCACACATCGGCCACCATGGCCGCCAGTGAGGGAAAAATAAATCCGTTGGCAAAGAGGCCGGCGATCAGCAACGGAATCACCCAAAAGGTCGCGGCAATGAAACCGGCGGTCACATAGAGCACAAAAATCAGCGCGCAGGACAAAACGAAAGTCTTCTTTCGGCCCATCTGATCTGCCAGACGTCCTCCCGCGGCAGTACCCAGCGCGTTGGCTGCGGCGATGGCAAAGAGGAGGACAGCGGTGGTCATTTCGCTGCAGCCCAAGACGTCGGAAAACAGGAGTGCCGAAAATGCCGCCACACAACTCCCCAGATTGATGAGAAAGCGAACAACCGACAGCACGTAAACCTGACCCGGAAGTCCCCTGAATTGGAGAAAATAGTTCATATTATCCTCTTCTGCCTGCGATATCCCATCGGTAGACGCCATAGAGACAAACTCCGATGATCAAACAGACCAGACTATCCACCAGCCATGCCTGCTGATAACTGAGGCTATACAGCATCAGTCCGAAGAGCGGCGGGCCGAAACCCCGACCCAGCGAGCGGGCCATATCGTACAGGGATTGAAAACGAGCACGGTGCGTTGAGGGGGAATGAGCGGCGATGAACACCCCTGCCCCCGTGGAGATCATGATCTCCCCCGCAGTCCAGATAACCACAGCCATATAGAACAGCGGCAATGTGTCTATAAATGCATACAACCCGAAGCCTACACAGTAGAGAACCGTAGCCAGTGCCGTCGTCCTCAGCTGATGATGCTTTTTCGTGTAGCCAATGATGAGAGGCGTGCCCACGACCACACAGAGCGCATTGGTCGTCCAGATAAACCCGGAATACCGTGAACCGGCCTCCATGCCGAAAGTATCCGACATTTGCAAGGGCAGCATAAAACCGATCATCTGATAGCACATGGTCAGAAAAATCAAGGAGAAAATGAAGGCAAACAGAGGCTTCCGATCAAAGAGCATGCGAAAGGTGTTCTCCCGCGGCGTCCTGCCAGGACGGGTAACATCCGCGATCTGGGGCGCAATACCGAACTCCTTGGCCACACCCAGAGAATAGATGTCGGTGGTCGTAAACTGCAAAAACAGGCCGCCGGCCATAAAGATGGACGCCTGGATCAAAAACAGCAAACTCAAATGGTCATAAAAAAGCAGGCCGCCGATGGAAGGGCCAAAGGCAAAGCCCAAATTTTGAGCCAAATACAACAGAGAGAAACATTCTGTTCGCTGACTTTCCGGCGCGCTGTCGGCCACCATGGCCGACAGGATCGGATAAGATGCGCTGCCGATGATGGACGATAAAAAAATAAAGGGCAGCATCTCCCGGGTACCGGCGACAGTGGACGTAAGTGCGTATAAGGTGGAAGTGAGAATCGTACAGATCATATAGACCCGTTTACGACCGTAGTGATCTGCCAGTTTTCCGCCCACGATAGCGCCGGCCACGCTGCTCAGAGCCATGAGCAGGAATGCCAACCCTGCCTGAAATTCAGTAAAACCGAGGATCCGGGTCATAAGCAAAGAAAAAAACATGAAAATCATGCTTCCGATGCCGATGATCATGCGGGCCAGACAAATACAGTAGACTTGTCTGGGCAGCCCGCGAAACTGATTGATGTAGTTCAATGGATGCTACCGCTCCTTTTCTTTGAGTTCCGGATCTTCCACGGTCGTCGCCGCACATTCCAGAACTGTTTCCAGCCGCTCGCTGCGGCCGCTGAGATAGAGATAACCGATCAATGCTTCAAAGGCGGTGGCCCACTTGTAGGTGACCGCGTCGGCATGACGCGGTTTCGTGGCAGATTTCCGGTTTCGGGCCCTTCGAACCAAAGCCTGTTCCTCTTCTGTGAGTGAAGGCAGAATCCGGCGCACCGCTTTGGCTTGTCCCTGAGCGCAGACATAGGGGACTGCCGCCCGGTGGAGTCGGTCCGCATGACTGACACCCAGGCGGATCACATGTTCTCTGATATAGGTTTCATAGATCGCATCACCCAGGTATGCCAGGGCAGTGGTATTCATTTTCTCCGGTGCGGTCATGATCGCTCCTAAGCCCTGTCGGACTGGTTCAACATGTCATAGAGCTTTCCGCCTCTGACGACGGGCGCGGGATCCCAAAACAGGATGGAGGCCCGAAATATTCCTTCTTCCAGCGTGAGCAACGCATAACTGGCCCGTCCGCCCAGCGGGCGGGTGAGGCTGCCGGGGTTGAGCAGATGAACGCCCTCCGCAAACTCCAGACAGGGGATATGGGTATGTCCGAAGATCGCCGCTCTGCACTCCAGCTCCAACGTCCGATACAAAAGCTTGGACAAGCCGGACTTGACCGATTGCCGATGACCGTGGGTCAGAAGGATCGGACCGTAGGGCGATGCCCAGATCCTGTGATCCGGCAAATCGGATGCGCCGTCCATGTTGCCGGAAACCGCAGTGACCGGCGCATTGAGACGATGCGAGATCCTGGCGGCATCTTCCGTCAGATCACCCAGATGAAGAATCCCGTCCAAGGGCGCTTCCTTGCTGTGCTTTCCCCAGATCTGAATTGCGGTCTCGATCCGACCATGTGTATCGCTGATCACGAGATATCGCATGTCAACTCCTGATGATCTGAACGCCTTGAGGTGTATCCTTGAGCGTGATCCCGCGAGCAGCCAGCTCGTCCCGAATCGCGTCGGCCCGGGCAAAATCTTTCCGCTTTCTGGCTTCCTGGCGCTCTTCGATCAGTTTCTCGAGGCCTTCGTCCAGCTGATCGTCCTTCTCTTTTCGAAGAAGTCCCAGCACGCCGGTCAATTCGTCCAACAGACTCAGCGCTTCCTCGGCAAACGCTTGGGAAGCTCCGGCCTGCATATCGGTATTGATGTCCCGAATCAGCTCAAATATAGCACTGATGGCATCGGCTGTGTTCAGATCATCGTCCATAGCGGCGATGAATTTCTCTCGATACTGGCCGTATCCATTAATTTTTTGTTTTTCTTCTGTTGTAAGACTGCCCGAGCCGGTGTCGATCAGATGAATCAGATTGCCCTTGGCATTCTTCATTCGCTCCAACGCGCTCTTGGACTGCTCCATCAGATCGCGACTGAAGTTGATCGGTCCTCTGTAATGGCCGGAGAGCAGGAAATAGCGCAGCACTTCTCCGTCATATTCTTTCAGAATATCCCGTACCGTGAAAAAATTGCCCAGAGACTTGGACATTTTCTCGTTGTCCACGGTAATGTATCCGTTATGCATCCAGTAGCGTGAAAACGGCTTGCCGGAATAGCCCTCGGATTGGGCAATCTCATTTTCGTGATGAGGGAATTGAAGATCCTGACCGCCGGCATGCAGGTCGATGGTCTCGCCGAGATACTTTCTGGACATGGCCGAGCACTCGATGTGCCAGCCGGGACGGCCCCGGCCCCAAGGAGAATCCCAAGCCATCTCGTCTTCTGCCTTCTGGGCTTTCCAGAGGGCAAAATCCAGAGGATCCTGCTTGCGTTCATCCACATTGACCCGGGAGCCGGCCTCCAGTTCCTCGATGTTCTGTTTGGACAGCTTGCCGTAATCCGGAAACTTTCTTGCGCTGTAGTACACATCTCCGTCCACTTCGTAGGCCAGCCCGTTTTGGATCAGGCCTTCTACGAAAGCGATGATCTCGGGAATGGTCTCCGTCACTCTGGGATGGACGGTAGCCGGCGTAACATTCAGGGCCTCAACGTCTTCGAAATAGGCTTTGATATACTTGTCACCCACTTCGTAGGGGCTGATCCCCTCTTCTCTGGCGCGGTTGATGATTTTGTCGTCCACGTCGGTGAAATTTTGAACGAAGCAGACTTTTTCGCCCCTATATTCAAGATACTTGCGCATGGTGTCAAAGACGACAAAAGGCCGGGCATTCCCGATGTGGATGTAGTTGTACACCGTAGGGCCGCATACATACATCCGAATCTCATTTTTATCTAACGGAATAAAATCTTCCTTTTTTCGCGTCAGGGTATTATATACTCTCATCTTTATCTCCTTTCGGGATGTCCCCCGGGGACGACCCGAAAGGTCGCCTCCTACAGGTAGTCCATGGGATCCAGTGTCGCTCCGTTGAGACGGAGTTCAAAGTGCAAATGATTTCCGGTCGTCCTGCCGGTATTCCCCACCGTTCCGATATAATCACCGGCATCCACAGTCTGCCCCAAAGTCACGTCCATGGACCGGCAATGGGAGTAGTAAGTCTGTACGCCGCCTCCGTGGTCGATGATGATCAGATTCCCATAGGAACCGCCGCTGCTCACTTGAACGACCACACCTGAAGCAGCCGCCACGATGGGCGTACCTCCCGGATTATAAAGGTCCACCCCCAGATGATATCCGGTCTCGGACCGGCTTTCGCCGTAAGCGGAGGTGACGTTCAGCGCCACCGGCGGGATGAATGACAATGCGAAGCGGATCTGCCCCTCTTCTGTAAAAGTGAGTCCTTTGGAGCCGGTGTGCTCCTCTGCCGTAAGGATCAGCTTGATGTCGGAAATATCCCGGGAAACGACACGGTCGTTCTCCATCGTCAGTATGATGCTGTATTCCCGAAGGCCCGTATAGCGCTCTGCTTTGATCTTGTCGAACACGTCGATGGCAGGCACTTCTTCCGTATACGCCGGCCCGACCTCGACCTCGCGGGTCTGTATGTACTTTTGCCTGGACAGCACTGTAAGCAGAGGTGTATTTCGCTGCAGAATGTAGGCCAAACCGGCCTCGACGTTCTTTGCCTCTTGCAGGATGATGTCGCAGGCTTCAACCGTTACCCGTCCCCGGAAGCCGATATCCAGAATTTCGGCGCCTTCCAATTGATAACGTTCTTGTACACCCTCGAGGATATCCAAAGCGTCCTGCTCCGTCATCGTGGAAACAACGCGAAGGCCATCCGACACGATGGCGAACCCTTCGGTACGATACCCCGCTTCTGCCGGCGTCCACATCAGAGATGTAAAGAGAAGGGCAAGGGATACGATGAAGATTGCAGTCAGGATCGAGGGATTGCAGGACTTCTGACATCGGGCTTTGACCGATCCCACAAGCTGCAGTTCTCTCTTAGGAAATTTCATCGATCGTTACCGTTTTCATCCGCTGATCTTCCACGGGTCTGTCCTGTCTGTTCCGGGGGACTGAGACGATTTTTCTTGCTACCTCCAGCCCTTCTGTCAAGCAACCGAAGGCGGCATACTGGCCATCCAAATACGGCGCGTCAGCTACCATTATAAAAAATTGAGATCCGGCGGAATCGGGGGCGGCCGACCTGGCCATGGACAAGACGCCGGCTTTGTGCGCCAAATCATTTGGGAAGCCGTTTGAAGAGAATTCTCCCTTGATCGAATATCCCGGGCCGCCTGTTCCCGTGCCCTCTGGATCGCCGCCCTGGATCATGAAACCGGGGATCACGCGGTGAAAGATCAGCCCGTCATAAAATTGCTCGCGAATCAGCTTTTCGAAATTTGCCACCGTCGCCGGCGCGATATCCGGAAACAGCTCTGCTTTCATGATGCTGCCGTTTTCCATCTCGATCGTTACGATTTTTGCCATCAGTATCCTCTTTCCTCTGTGCGGACCCGTTCCAACGTCTGTGCGATGGCCTCGCCGGTCTGCATCTCGATGTATTCCTTCTCTCTTCTGAGTTTAAACTCTACCAAGTTATCTCCTGCCTTTTTCCCTACCGTGATCCGGATCGGAAAGCCCAGCAGATCTGCGTCCTTGAATTTTACGCCGGGGCGTTCATCCCGGTCATCCAGACAGACTTCCACGCCGGCTTTTGTAAGCTCGTCGTAGATCCTGCCGGCCAAAGCCGTCTGTGTTTCGTCCTTCATATTTACTTGCACCAGCATCACGTGGTAGGGCGCCACCGCCATGGGCCAGATGATCCCGTCTTCATCGTGGTGCTGCTCCACCACGGCGGCCAGCGTTCGTGTAACGCCGATCCCGTAGCAACCCATAACGATGGGATGTTCCTGCATATTTTCATCTTTATAGTAAGCGTGCATGGATTCGGAGTATTTGGTGCCCAGCTTGAACACTTGGCCCACTTCGATGCCCCTGGCAACTCTGACCGGCTCACCGCATACCGGACAGGGATCGCCCTCCTGAAGCAGCTTCAGATCCACGATCAGGTCCGCTTTATAGTCTCTACCGTAATTGACGTTGATCAGATGGTATCCTTCTCTGCAAGCGCCGGCGCACAGGTTCTTGGCTGCCACCAATTCGGTATCCACAATGATCATACAGTCGTGGAGACCTGTGGGGCCGGTAAAGCCGCCGACACATCCCGTGGCTTCGTGCATGGCCGATTCATCGGCAAATTCCACGGCAAAATCCGGAACGTTCAGCGCATTGATCAGCTTCGTCTTATTGAGCTGCCGGTCTCCGCGGATAAAGACCGCCACATAGTCGGGCTTTGCGTCCTCTCCTCTGTATACGGTAAAAAGCAGTGCCTTGATCGTCTGATCCTTGGAGATGCCAAGATATTCTGCCACGGCATCGATGGTTTTGGTCCCGGGAGTTTCCACCTCCTGCAGCGGGAGTTCTTCGGCCTGGAGCATCACTGCATCTTTGAATTCCGCCCGTTCCGCCGTCGCCGCCATGTCGCAGCTGTCGCAGTAGACGATCTCGCTTTCGCCCACCTCGGACAAAGCACAGAACTCATGCGAGTTGCTGCCGCCGATGGCGCCTGTATCGGCTTCCACGGCCCGGTAAGTCAGGCCGCAGCGATCAAATACCTTTTTGTATGCATCATACATGTCCTGGTAGCTCTTTGCCAGACCTGCTTCGTCACGATCGAAGGAATAGGCATCCTTCATGATGAATTCCCGGCTGCGGATCAGACCGAAACGAGGCCGTGCTTCGTCCCGGTATTTGGTCTGGATCTGATAGAGGTTAAAGGGCAGCTGGCGATAAGAGCTCACGTTCTGACGTACCGTGTCGGTGAACACTTCCTCGTGGGTGGGGCCCAGGCAGAAGTCTCTTTCGTTCCGGTCTTTCAGTCGCCAAAGTTCGGGTCCGTAAGCGTACCAGCGGCCGGATTCCTGCCAAAGCTCCGCCGGCTGGACCGCCGACATCAGGATCTCCTGGGCGCCGGCTGCATCCATCTCCTGACGGACGATGTTCTCTATTTTACGAAGGCTGCGATGTCCCAGGGGCAGAAAACCGTACACGCCCGATACCAGCTTTCGGATCATCCCGCTGCGAAGCAGCAGGACGTGACTGGAGATCTCCGCCTCGGCAGGGACTTCCCTTAAAGTGTGCAGATACATGTTGGATGCTTTCATACTATCTTTCTTCCTTACTTGCAGTTTCTCTGGTGTACCGTATATCCGATGCGTCGGCAGGCTGGCAGATCGAAGCCGTCGCCAGGGCGGCCATGCCTTCTCCCCGCCCGGAAAAGCCCAATCCTTCCTGAGTCGTAGCCTTGATGCTCACATCGACTGTATCGATGCCCAGGGCTCCGGCTATCCGCGCCCGCATCTCCTCGGCATAGGGGGCGATTTTCGGCTGCTCGCAGGAAAGTGTAGCATCAATAGAGGAAATTGTAAAGCCGCCCTCCCGAAGCAACCCGGCCGTACGCTCTAAAAGCGTTCTGCCGGACATGTCTTTGTATCGCGGATCGCTGTCGGGATAATGCTGCCCGATATCTCCCATGGCCGCTGCCCCCAGCAAGGCATCCGCCACGGCATGGGCCACTACATCCGCATCGCTGTGACCGAGAAGACCCATGTGATAAGGAATCTCCACGCAGCCCAGCCACAATGGCCGTCCCGAAACGAGACGGTGTACGTCATACCCGATGCCGGTGCGATATCGCATAGGCAGATCCTCCTGTGTCGTCACTTTGATATTTCCGTAGCTTCCTTCCACCAGGCACACTTCAATGCCGAGCAGCTCCATCAGGGAGGCTTCATCCGTTACGGTCAATCCCTCGATCTCTGCCTTTGCAAAACCCTGCTCCAGCAATTCCTTCCGAAAACCCTGGGGTGTCTGGACTTCGTACAGTCGCGAACGATCCAGGGTTTTATCTCGGGTCCGGACCGTCGCCACAGGCGTCACGCAGGGGATCGCCGCGCCGGCTTTCGATACGCCTGCCAGGACCCGCAGGATCATTGCCTGCGTTATAAAGGGTCTGGCGCCGTCGTGGACCAGTACGATGTCCGTATCCGGAGGCAAAGACTTCAGTCCGTTCAACACAGAATCCTGACGCCGTCTGCCGCCTTCGGCAAAAAATATCCGCTGCTTTGCTCCGCCGAAAAGCGCTTCGGATACCGGCGCGTTCTTCTCGCCTACATATACGAGGTAATCCACCTCTTGACACTGCAAAAACACCTTTGAAGCCAGAACGGCCATCGGTGTTCCTCCAATTTTGATGTGCTGTTTCAAAACGCCGCCGCCCATTCGGCTTCCCGAACCGGCAGCGGCAATGATGACTGCGACTTTTTGATTGTCGATCATGGACAGCCCCTCGCTATTGCTGATTCTTGGGCTTTGCGAATATCATCCTGCCGGCCGAGGTCTGCAGGACACTGGTAACAGTTGCTCCGATGGTTTTTCCGATGTGCTTTCGGCCGTCTTCCACTACGATCATCGTTCCGTCATCCAGATAGGCTACACCCTGATTGTTCTCTTTTCCTTCCTTCACGAGAAAAATCTGCATGTCTTCCCCGGGTAGAACCACAGGCTTGACGGAATTGGCCAGCTCGTTGATATTGAGAACGCCCACACCCTTGATGCCCGCCACTTTGTTCAGGTTGAAGTCGTTCGTTACGACCATGCCCTTCATGATTTGGGCCAGTTTCAGCAGTTTGACATCCACTTCCGGAATATCATCCAACGCTTTTTCCGTATCGGTATTATAGATTTCGATCCCGTACTCGGACTGGATCCGATTGAGCACATCAAGCCCCCGGCGCCCCCGGTTCCGCTTCAGGGAATCCGAGGAGTCGGCAATATGCCGCAACTCAACCAGTACGAACTCGGGGATCACGATGTCTCCTTCGAGAAAGCCGGTCTTTAGGATGTCGGCGATTCGTCCGTCGATGATAACGCTGGTGTCCAATATTTTCGGAGAAGCAGAACTGTTCTTCCCCTTGCCTTTTGCTGTTTGATCCTTTTGAGTAAGCCCTACCAGCCAGGAAGGTCTTACGTCCTCGCCGCTTTTCTTTCGAGAAATGCTTACACCCAGTGATCCAAAGAAAAAGTACAATAATGTCGATAAGATGGTGTTGATGTAGGCTGTTTGCAAAACCTCGATCCCATTAATAATCTGCGAGACCAGGTATGCGACTACAAGACCGCATATCAGACCGATTGCTGCCGGAAGCATCTCATTCGCCGGGATCTTAAGGATATCCGACTCGATATTCCGGGCAATTTTCTCCCCTCTTTTACGAAGCACCGAGAAAAAATAAAAGAAAATAAGTCCGAACGTACCCGACACCACGGTGACAAGCAGTGTTTTTTCGCTGGGGGACATCGCCCACTTGGCGCCCCAAAGTTCCGTGAGATCGAGGTTAGTGATAAAAATGGACACTCCGTAACCAAACAGCATTCCACACAAGGTAAAGATTCCGCGGAATACTCTATTTAACAATAAGATGTCCTCCTTTCGTTTTCTTCAATCGCTTTATCTATGATCATAATCCGGGAAACGGTCGGGGTTCACACCATTTCCTCGAGGATTCCCTCTACGACCTCTTCGTTGAGGTCCTGAACCAGTACGATCTCGCTGATCAGGATCTGCCTGGCGTTTGTGAGCATTTTTTTCTCACCCGTAGACAGCTTCTTGACCCGGTCCACCCGCATGAGATTCCGGACGACCTGAGCCACCTGGGTGATATCTCCGCTTTTGAGCATGTCCATATTCTCCCGGAAACGTCGGTTCCAATTATCGTCCATTTCCGTAGACTCCTGCCGAAGAAGCGCATAGACCTCTTCTACTTTTTCCGGCGATACGATCGGCCGGATCCCGGCCGAGTCGGCATGTCCCACCGGAACCATCACCTGCATATTTCCATAAGGAATGTGCAGAATGTAGTAGGCTCTGGTCTCGCCCAAAACTTCCTTTTCTTCGATCTTTTCAATGATTCCCGCGCCGTGCATTGGATACACGACTTTATCTCCGATGGCGTACATATAATTCCTCCCAAGTTTATTATATATGTCGGGAGGTGAATAGTCAACAAAACAAAAATAAATGACAGTTTATCATACGGGTATGGACCTGTCAACTATATTTTCCCGCCTCA
>JAQUXD010000019.1:10505-19189 GCA_028692535.1 Eubacteriales bacterium
TTTTCCCGCCTCAGTGTGAACCAGAAGCAACTGCCCTCACCTTCTCTGCTTTCCACGCCAAATTCGGCGCCGTGAAGCTGTAAAATCTCCTTCGTGATGGAGAGTCCCAGCCCGGATCCTTTCGAGAGGGTCCTCGTACTCTGCTTGCTGGCCTGCTGATAACGGTCCCAAATTCGCTCAAGTTCTTCTGCGGGAATGCCGATGCCCCGGTCTTCCACCGCCACCCGAATGCGGTCGTTCACATCACGCAACGTTACTCGGACCATTTTCTTTTCCATGCTGTAACGAACAGCGTTGGCAATCAGATTGTGGAGAACCTGTGACAGTCGGCGGGCGTCACCCCGGACCCAGACCGGAGTCTCGGGGGATTCCAGTTCGAACCGGTATTCATCCAGTTCTTCCAATACGCGGAACGTGTTCAATACCTGGTCTGCCAGTTCTTTCATGTCCAAAGGTTCCAGCACCATGACATCCACGCCGGACTGGATTTTTGAAAGCGTCAGGATATCGCCCACCAATTCATCCAGCCGATCGGCTTCTTCGATGATCACGCCCAGATGCATGTTTCTCTTTTCCGGATTTTCTCCGGAGATATCCCGGACCAGTTCCGCATAGGATTTCACCATGGTCAAGGGCGTACGAAGGTCGTGAGAGACGTTGGCCAGCAAGTCTCTTTGCAGATCCTCGGACTTAGACAATTCCTGAGCCGTATGGGTCAGCGTCGTGGCCAGTTCGTCGATCTCCGTATAGTTTCCGCCCTGGAAGCGTACGTCATACTCGCCGCGTGCCAACTGTTCGGCACTGTCCCGGATCCGGATCAGTGGACGGGACAGGCGGCCGGACAGCCACAAGGCGAGTAAAACCGCCAGCATCAGCGAAGCGGCTGTCACCAGAAACAACTGCTGCGCCAGAATCTGCACCGTACTGTCCACCGGGTACAACGGCGCGAATGCATAAATGAACAGATCCTCCCGGTATGTGCTTTTTGCCAAGGCCGCATAGACCAGCGTACGGGTATCCTGGCGTGTATTTTCCACATAGAAGTGGACTTTTTTTTCCGGGCTGGCCAGAATAAGTTCCCGAGCCTTTTCGCGCTCCGCCGTTCCGCCGATAAACATGCGGCCGGGCCGATCTGAGTCCGTGGAGGAGGTGATGCGAAGCAAGCCGTCTGCCGTTTCCAGATAAAAGTAGGTGTCATTCTCGTAGGACAACTCCCAGATATCCAGACACAGTTGATCCACATCCAATTCCGGACTGTAGGCATAGGTACGGGATACGGATTCCACCAGGCGTTGGACCTGGCGCTTCATGGCCGTCTCGTAGTAGGCATCCATAAAAGCGATCTGAAGCAGCCACAGGACAGCCATCAGCGCCACCGCAAACAAAAGGAAATACAAAGTGAGCTTAAACTTTAAGCTCTTGGTGTCAATTGTTTTCCTTTTTCCCGGATCAGGACCGGTCTTCGCCATCTTCAAATTTATAACCGATTCCTCTCACTGTAATGATCTTGTCTCTGTACAGACCCAGTCTTCCCCGAAGGTTTTTGATGTGGGTATCGATAGTCCGGTCATCGCCGAAGTAATCATAACCCCAGATATCCTGCAGGAGCTTGTCTCGAGACATGGCGATATTGCGATTTCGGATCAAATAGGAAAGCAGCTCGTATTCCTTGAGTGTCAGGTCGATGCGCTCTCCGTCCAACGTGACGGTTCTGGAAGCGGTGTGCACCACCAGACCGCCGGAGCGAAATTCCAGGGCATCCATATTCTCCAGGCTGCGCTTCCGCCGAGCCAATACCGCCGAGATTCTGGCCATCAGCTCTTTGGGGCTGAACGGTTTGACCACGTAGTCGTCGATGCCCAGCTCAAAGCCAAACAGCTTGTCGTACTCCTCGCCCCGGGCCGACAGCATGATCACCGGCACATCTTTTTCTCTGCGAATTTCTTTGCAGGCCGTGAATCCATCGAGCCGGGGCATCATGATATCCAGGATGATCAGATCAAAATCTTCCTTCAGCGCGATGTTCACGGCTTCCATGCCGTCTGCAGCTTCCCGTACTTCGTGATGATTGAATTCGGCATATTCGCGAATCACTTCCCGAATTTTTTCTTCGTCATCCACGATCAAAATTTTCGCCATGGGTCGCTCCTTTCTCCGTTATCGTCCATTGTACGTCTGTTCCGTGTTGAAACGGTGAACCCCTTGTAAAAACGGTATGAAGCGGAAAGGCCTCATACCGTTTCAATCCTCACTTTTCTTTGATGCGCGTGCCGTCGGTCAGATCCGACGGAGGCGAGGCCAGCACACGATCCCCCGCTGAGAGCCCCTCGATGATCTCCACGTATTCCTCTCCTTCCAGCCCCACAATCACAGGAGTCTGGACCGCTTTTCCGCCGGCTGCCACGTAGACCCAGGATGCCTCTTCGATCTGAAATACCGCAGCAGAAGGGACTGATACGACTTGCAGCGCTTCCCGCACGATGATGCGGACATCCACACTGCTCCCCAGTCTGGGAGTCGCCTCTTCCGGCAGCGCCACTTCGACCCGGACACGCTTTTGCACGATGCCCAGGGACGAGACGTGATCCGTCGCCTTAATGCCCACGTGATCGACCCGCGCCTGATCTGTGATCTCATCTCCGTCTGCCAGGACCGTTGCGTGCATCCCTTCCGTGATCTGATCCGCATCCGAAGAGATCATGTGGAGCAGGACGATACGATCCTCCAGTCCGCCCACTTCGGCCAGCGATGCTCCCGGTGCCGCTGTTTCGCCTTCGCGCACGTACACGGCAGTGATCACGCCGGACAGCGGAGAAACGACACCGTCAGCCCCGGTAGCGCTGTTGAGGCTGTCGGCAGAATAGCCCAGAGAAGCCAGCTGGGCGGACAGTTGCCTGGTGACAGCCAGAGACTGGGTGTATTCCATCTGGCTGACAGCCCCTTCTTCGTATAGGATACGGTTGCTGTCCGACAGGGCCTTCGCAGCGATATACTGAGCGTAAACACCCTGGGCTTGAGCCCGGATGCCTGCCACCTCCGATGTCGGAGCAAAATCGCTGAAAGACAGGATCAAATCCCCGGCCAGGACGCTCTGACCCTCTTTTACAAGGATCTCGCCCACAGTCCCTGAGCCTTTGGCCACCACGGTCACGGCGCTTCTGGATTCCACCTGTCCGGCCTCCTCCACGACCTCGTATACATCCCGGAGCGCGGCGTCGGCCAATACGACTTCCGTTCCACCGGTCAGATAGAACCCTGCCGCGCCCAGCGCAGTTGCGGCCAGGATCGCAAGCAATAGGATCCATTGCTTTTTTGTGAGCTTTTTGATCTTTTTCATGTCGTTGCCCTTCTTCTTTCATCAGTGTAGCACAGCCGGCGTCTCGCTTCAATCCGAAGCAATTGGAATGAGCTGCCCCGGTTAAAGGGAACATCGGTTAGGATGTCCGGTTTTTCAGAGCCAGTAAAAAGTCCAACTTTCGAATCTTTTCGAAAGTAGCAAATTGCGCCACCAGGAGAAACGCTACCGTAAAACCAAGAGAGCGCAATGTGGCGCCGGGAGTCGGCGTCAAGTAAAGGGTGTATAAGTCTGAGCTGAAGGATTCCGCAAAATACGTGGTCATCGCATAACCCATGGGAATACCTGCCACAATACCCGCAATGGATATGATGATGTTCTCAGACAGGATCATTCGGAAAATCTCATCCTTCCCAAAGCCCATCACTCTAAGCGAGGAGAATTCCATTTTACGCTCACCGATGGAAACGATGGTGGCATTGTACACGATGGAAAAGCCCAAAACGCCGGACAGCATCACCAGTACACCGATCATGATGGACATCAGTCCGGTATATTCGGAAAACATATCTTTCATATCCTGGGACGAAAGGATCGTAGAAACGTTTTCCATTTCCCGAAGCTTGGCGACAACATCCGGATCTTCCGTGTTGATATATACGCCGTTGATCGCTCCGTGTTCCATGAGCCGGTCCCCCATGTCCGTCAAATCCATGTAAGCGTTCATGCCCATGGTCTGCTTCACGATATCCTGTACGGTCAAGTAGGCTTCCTTCTCGCCGGCAAGAAAAGATTTCGCCAGGAGCCGGTCTCCCGGCGCCACGTCCAATGCTTTGGCCAGATTCTCGGTGATGAGCACCTGCCCGCCGCGAGGCACGATTTTCTGCTCCCGGCGATCTCTCAGGTTGAAGACCCGGCTGTCCGAAGCCACGCCGATCATCACCACTGTTTTTTCCCGATTCCCCACCGAAAACTCGAAGGGCTGCTCGATGCGTCCTTCCACATAGGTCGGGTCGGACAGTTCATGGAGAAGATCCCGCCGAACGGTATTCAGAAGAGGCCGGGAAAAGCTGACGTTGTAATCCATGGTCTGATATTCCTCGTACTGTTTGACCATCATCTCGTCGATGATCCCCGGCATGGTCATGGTAAACATCAATGTACCGTAAGTGAGCGAGACGCCCATCAGCACGAACAGAGACCGCTTTTTGTTTCGAAATACGTTCTTCATCACCAGCTTTTGGCTGAATCGAAGACGCTTCCAAAGAAAGGGCAAAGACTCCAGAAAGATCCGCTTTCCTTCCCGCGGAGATTCCGACTGCATGGATTCCGCAGGCAGAATCCGCAGAGAGCCACGGGCACCGTACGCACCGAAGGCCATGCAAAAGATGCAAGACAAAAGCAAGCCGCCAACGATAAATGCCCAATAGATCTTCATCCCGTAGCTGGGGATCTCAAAGAAGTCCGCATACATGGTCGTCATATAGCCTGCGATCTGATAGCCCAGCAGGATGCCGGCCATACCGCCGATCAGACCGGCAGTCAGGGCGTATTTGACGTAATGCCCCAAAACGGAACGATTCGAGTATCCGATGGCCTTCATGACGCCGATCTTGATCCGGTCCTTTTTTACCATACGGGAGACCATCATGGCGATCACCGATGCGGCAACCAAAAGAAACAAGATCGGTATACTCACACCCATGCCCTTGAGTCCGTTGATCTCCTCGCCGATCAATGCGTTGGACAACTGGTCTTTCCTGAGAACTGAGGCTTTATGACCGTAAGGCTCCGCTTTTTTCTCGATGTCGTCGATCAAATCATCCTCGGTCAGCCCTGGGCGGAAATGCCCTTGGTGATCCAAGTCGTAGAGAAAAAATACTTCATTATAAGCTCCGTACATGCCTAGCAGTTGCATGGCCAACAGCTCGTCCACATACACGACTCCGTATCCTTCTTCGGCCGGCATCATGGATTGGATGCTCTCAATCAAGTAAATAAATTCAGGACTGTAGGCAATGCCCACGACCCGTAGCGAGCAGCGCAGACCATTCACCTGGATGACGATATCATCGCCTACGCTGATCTTTCTCCCGTCGGCAAACTGGGAGAGGATCACCGCTTCGTTGTTGGGATCCTGGATGCTGCGGCCTTCCCGCATCAGAAGTTGATTGATCTCATAGCCTTCGGACGGCATGCTCAAAAGCTTTACGTTTACCCGGTCGGCGTTTTCGGCAATAAAAGGAACCTCGGCAGTGATCCGACCCTCCGCCGCGCGGATCCCGGGCATGGATCGCAAATCGTCGATCAACGATGCGGGAATCTGATCCACGGAGATCGAAAAATCCATAAACCCGTTTTCCTGATAATACCGATCCTTGGAATCGTCCAGATTAAAGCCGGCCAGGGAGATCGCCGTGAACATGGCGATCCCCATGGCAATGACGACCAACACTGCGATGAACTGGGCTTTGGAATGTTTGATCATGCGCCAGAGCATGAGATCCATTTTACGCATAACAGCTACCAGGTAATCTCTTCGGGCGAAAGCGGCGTCGGATTGCTTCGGTCTTCCACGATCTCACCGCTGCGCATACGAAACACCCGATCCGCCATGTCTGCGATCCCGGCGTTGTGGGTGATCACGATGACGGTCTTTCCCATATCTTTATTGATTTTGGCCAGCAAAGCCAAGATGGTAACACCGGTCTGAAAATCCAGGGCGCCGGTGGGTTCGTCGCAAAGCAGCAGGTCCGGATTTTTGGCGATGGCTCTGGCAATGGAAACCCGCTGTTGTTCCCCCCCGCTCATCTGAGACGGAAAGTGTTCCGCCCGTTCTTTCAATCCCACGGCCTCCATGATCTGGTCGATATCCAAAGGATTCTCGGCGATCTCCGTCGCCAGTTCCACGTTTTCTCTGGCTGTCAGACTGGCCATAATGTTATAGAACTGGAACACGAAGCCGACCTTTGTCCGCCGGTATTGGGTCAGTTCCTTGTCGCTTAGGCTCGTGACGGTCTGTCCGGATACGATCACCTCTCCCGAATCCGGCACATCCATGCCGCCCAATATGTTCAGCAGCGTGCTCTTGCCCGAGCCGGACGGACCCAGAATGACCACGAAGGAACCTTCCTCCACAGCAAAATTTGCGCCTCGCAGCGCCCGAACCTCCACTTCTCCCATCTGGTAGCTTTTTTTTAAGTTTTTTGCTTCGAGTATGATACCCATGGATCTCTCCTCACCGGTCCGGTCGGACCGTGCATCAGGATGTTCAAATTACTTTCTGCTGAGCAGCGATACGGCCTCGGATACGGTCGTGACACCTTTCAATGCAACTTTGCCGGAAGGCTTCGGCAGTTTTTCCAGGCTGCGTCGAGGCAGAAGAATCGTGCGAAATCCCATCCTGGAGGCCTCGGCAATGAGCTTTTCCGTATGCTGCACCGGCCGGAGATCCCCGGTGAGTCCGATTTCGCCCAAGGCCAGCAGGTCCGCCGGCACAGCGATCCCTTTTTCGTTGGACCAGATCGCAAGAGCCACGGCCAGGTCTGTGGACGTTCCCTCCGGCCGCAGACCGCCCACGACGTTTACGTAGACATCCCGGTTGATCAGTGAAAGGCCGGCTTTCCGTTCGAGGACGGCGATGATCATGTTCAGTCTGGAGTTCTCGATGCCGATGGCGCTCCTGCGGGCAAAGCCGATGTTCGTGGGCGCCGTGAGGGCCTGAATTTCCAGGAGCAAGGGACGGGTCCCCTCATAGACCGCCGTGGCAACGGCGCCGTCACTGCTGTCTGTGAGTCCCTCCAGAAAGATGCCCGAAAGGTTCTCGATCTCCACGAGTCCTTCCTGACGCATCTGAAAAGCGCCGATCTCCTGGGTGGTTCCGAACCGGTTTTTCTGCGCTCGCAGGATCCTCAGATCCTGGTGCCGCTCCCCGTTGAACTGAAGCACCGCATCCACCAGGTGCTCTACGATCTTCGGGCCGGCCAGATCTCCGCTCTTGGTCACGTGGGCAACGATAAAGATCGGCAGGTTGCCGGTCTTCCCCACATTCATGAGCACACTTCCGCACAGGCGGACTTGGGACACGCTGCCCGGCGCGGAATCCAGATCTTCGGAATACAGAGTCTGAATGGAGTCGATGACCAGAAAGACCGGCTCCACCTCCCGGATCACCGGCAAAATGTTCTCCAGATTGGTTTCCGACAGAAGGTAAAGATTCTCCAATTCTCCCGGACAAACGCGATCCGCCCGCATACGGATCTGTTCCCGGGATTCTTCTCCGGATACGTAGAGCACTTTCCCGTAGCAGCGAGACAGATGGGCGGCCGCCTGGAGGATCATGGTGGATTTTCCGATGCCCGGCTCTCCGGAAATCAGTGTCAAAGATCCTTTTACCAGACCTCCGCCCAGCACCCGGTTCAGTTCACGGATCCCCGTATCCATGCGGCTGTTCGCTTCGGGTCGCACATCGGCGATCCGCACAGCGCCGGAACGTTTCCGCTCCGACCCGTCTTTGGGTGCCGCAACGCCCCTGCGGCGGATATCCGCCTGATCCGGATCCTGCACTCTCTCTTCCACAAAGGTGTTCCAGGCGCCGCAGATGCACTGTCCCATCCACTTGGCGCTTTCATATCCGCATTCCTGACAGACGAATACTGTCTGTGACTTCTTTGCCATGTGGGTCCTTTCCGGACGTGCTGTCGTCCGTACGCTCTGATTATATGCTTCCGTCCAGCTTTTCTTTGATGAGAGCGGCCGCTTCCCGGGCGAAATAGTGGGGCTCCAGATAACCCATGGAAGAACAGCCTTTGCCGCTGACGGCGGCGTATCCCACGGCTGCGGCCAGCCGCTGCGCCCGATACAGATGAAAGGCCGAAGACACGATCACCGCCGGCTCCTGCCCGGACCCGCCCCGAGCCTCGATGATTTTCAAGGCAAAGAGCAGATTTTCCCGAGTCGTGGTGCTGTCCGGCTCCATCAGGATCCGCTCCGATGCGATGCCCAGGTTCCTCAGTTCTCTTGCAATGACCGCCGCTTCGGACAGGGCCTCTCCGGGTCCCTGCCCGCCGGTGGCTACAGCCACCGAATCCGGGTTGTCCGAAAGATACTCCGCGGCACCCCGGATGCGGCGGTCCAGCGTCAGCGAAGGAACTGTGCCGTTGACTTTCGCTCCGGGAATAATTACGTAGGCAGCGCCGGGCCGAGGATGGCCCCTTCCAACAGGAAGAAACTGATAACCACCACCGCCAGTAATCCACCCCAAATGCGAGGCACCGGTTTTCTCAACGCGCAGATCCGAGAGTCCCAAAGAGCAAGGCCGATACAACCGATTCCTGCCAAAATCCCCGCCGCATCAAACCAGTGAGAATATCCGATCACGGCCAGAACG
>JAQUXD010000020.1 GCA_028692535.1 Eubacteriales bacterium
AAAGAGTTGATATCCGATACGTCGGTTTGAGCATGGTCATCCAGCGCTTTATCCAACTGAAAGGCTCCTTCCTCCGATTCGGAATTCTTTTGCATCCCGGCCATCAGCGCAGGGATCGCCGACATCAACACCGCGGAAACCTGATCGGTGGATGCGTGGCTTTTTTTACTCATCGTTTTTAAGCTGTCTTCGGAAGCGATTCCTTCCCGCAGCAATGTCAACAAATCCATAGTAATCTCCTATTCTTCCTGAGCATCCGGGTCTTCTGCGTTATCACCCAGCACATTCTCGAATATTGACTTTGATTCTCCGCCTCCGGCGCAGAAATCGCAGGGATCCGTCTTCCCGAGCTCAAAAGCCTCTTCGATGGTCCCTTCATAGATCTGGCTGGAATTCTGAAGCGTCCTGCAATCCGGATCGAAATGGTAAGACTTGGAGTATTTTCCCCAATAAGCGGCTCCGCCGTACTCGATGGCCATCAGCTCCGCCTGATCCAGATCCGCCTGGCTCACAGGGTTGTATTCAATGGACATGCCCATGGTCAGAACAAAGGCGAGCGCCGCCACCACAGCAATGATCTTCTTGGCGCCCGGCGGCATATCCTTGCTGCTTTTCAGCAGAAAATAACCCAGAGGCAAAAATGCGATCAGCGTCATGATCACACCAAACTGATTCTTGAGAAATTTTCCCTTTGGCGGATCGAGTCGATTGGCCTGCTTCCAGAACTGAGCCGCGGCGATGCACAGTGCGGCATCTGCTATGATCGCAGCCAACGAAGGCCACAGTACGCTGAAGTGATTGAAGGTCCAGATCGCCACGATTTCCGCAACGATGGCCAATACCCACAAAATGACGGCAAATAGCCGCTTCTTGCCGGCGTTTGATTTCCGTTGGCTGGCCGGTCTCTTTTCCTCCGGATCCCGTTCCACCACCGATCCGTCCTTTGCGCTGAGGATCACTCTGTCTGCCCGTGATTTTGATTTCTTCTCTTCTGCCATGTACATCTACCTCCCGTGCGGCATCCCTGCGGGATGCGGATTACCTACAGTATATCGAATCACGCTGGATTTGCAACAAATACAGTCAAGAATCGTTTTCTTTCCGGCCTGATTGTGTTACACTTTCCGTGGTTGGAGGACCTGCCCGATGAGAACAGAAACCACCTATAGGCTGCCCAGTCGAAGAAACCGGGTCACCCGAACCGGACCGCTTGTTACAAAGCAATTTACGTCTGCGGAGGACTGTGCCGCCGAGAAAGAAATATACGATCAACTCGCCGGCAGCGGACTTTCGCCTGCGCTGCTGCAAGCCGATGAAAACCGGATCGTCACGGAATATGCGGACGGTCCCCTTTTGTTTAACGAGCTGGAAGCAGGACTGAGGGATCCCGACCGGCAATCAGAGCTGTTTGATTTGTTTTTTAAGTGGTCCGCTCAATTCTATCGTCGCACCGGATTGGTCCTGGGAGATTCGAGTTTTCGCAATTTCATTCTGCGCGATGGCCATTTGTGCGGCGTCGACTTTGAGTCTTGCCGACAGGGCGTTCCGGCAGAAGATCTCGCCTGGCAAGCCGCAATGCTTGCAACGCTTCGGCCTCCCTTTGCGCCGGAACGGATCCGCTGTGCGCGACGCTTTCTTGCCAGAGCTCCGGAAAGCATCTATGGAGAGCCCGGGGAAATCCTTTCCTTTCTGCCAAAAGCATTTCGAATGATCTGCGATCGCCGTAAGGTTTCTCTCGACGCGCAGTCATACAGGCAAATCGAATCAACACTGGAGGTTGCCGCCTGTGTGCTGGCGGGTGGACGATCTTCTCGCATGGGAACGGACAAAAGAGCTTTATCCTATCATGAAGCTTCGTTTCTCGATACGGCGCAGTATACCGTTGAATTGTATTTCGACAACTATCTTTCGCTGAGTGCCGAAGATCCGATGGTTGCCCCGCCGGGATTCACAATCCTGCGGGATACCGTCGGAGCGGCAGGACCGATCGGAGGGATCTCCCGGGCGTTGCATGCCGCCCGACAACCCTGGATCTTGTTTCTGCCCTGCGATATGCCGTTGCTAAACGCTTCGCTGCTGGATGAATTGATACGCCATCGCCGGGAAGACGCCGATGCGTTCTTGTTTTCGGAGCGAGGGGAGCTTCGCACTTTCCCGCTGCTGCTTCGAGCGGCTGCAGCAGCGCCGGTGTTCGAATCCGCCTTAGCAAGAGGAGACCTGAAGTTGATCAGGGTCTTGAAAACATACCTTCGCATGGAGACGATCGAAGCGACAGACTGCGACGCTTTTCAGAAGGATTCGCTGAGCAATATCAACACAATGGAGGATTATGAACGACTTCAAAACAGCGCGCGGAGAAAATATTTCCTGTCAACTTTCGTGACTCGACGCACATAAAAATTAACTTCCCCCAAATGCGGCAATTTATTCTGTCAATTATCGTGTCAACCCGATTAATTGTCGCGATTTAACTCTTTTACCGTTATTTTTCCTTCTATTTCATTGACACCACCTCCCCTTCGCCGTACAATGACTATGTAATTTATTTCTATTTTCTTATTTCATACTATGGAGGTGAAATAATGGGATTCTTTGATTTTATCGACCAGGCCAACGCAATCGTCTGGGGTCCGCCCCTGATGATCCTGCTGCTGGGTGTCGGACTCATCCTGACCGTCACCACAGGCTTCTTCCAGTTCAGACATTTCGGCTGGATCATGAAGAAGACCTTCGGCTCGATGATGCAAAAAGCCGGCAGCGGCGAGGGAACTATTTCCCCCTGGGAAGCAGTTACCGTTGCTGTGGGCGGCGCAGTCGGAGCCGGCAACATCGGCGGCGTGGCCTCTGCGATAGCAGTAGGCGGCCCCGGAGCCGTGTTCTGGATGTGGATCTGCGCTCTGGTGGGCATGCTTACCAAATGCGCAGAAGTTGCCCTGGCCCTTCACTACAGACAACCCGACATCTGGGGTGACCGCTATATCGGCGGACCCACCTACTACATGCAGAAAGGTCTGGGCGAAGAAAAAGGATGGGGCGGCGCTTACAAGATCCTGGCCATCATCTTCGGCGGAGGTCTGTTTATCGCCTTTTTCCTGACCATGCAGTGCTACAACACCGCGGAAGCTATCAACTCCACCTTCCCGTCCGTCGGCATGGTGCCAGTAGCCGCAGTCTACTCTGCAATGGTCTACCTCATCGTATGGGGCGGGCTGAAGAGCGTTGCCTCCTATGCAGGTAAACTGGTGCCCTTTATGTGCATCCTGTATACCGTATTCGCAATCTTTATCATTATCAAAAACATCGGCCAGCTGCCCACTGCTTTTGCGTTGATCTTCACCAATGCCTTTACAGGCACCGCTGCAACCGGCGGATTCGCAGGCGCAGCTGTTGCAGTCGTCATCCAGCAGGGTCTCAAGAGAGCTCTGTACTCCAACGAAGCCGGCTGGGGTTCCTCTCCCATGGTCCATGCGACAGCTATTGTCGACCATCCCATCGAGCAGGGTCTCTGGGGCTGCTTCGAAGTATTCGTAGACACCATCATCGTCTGCAGCATGACCGCTCTGACCATTATAGTTACCGGTCTTTGGGATTCCGGTCTTTCCGGCGCATCCCTGACCCTGGCCGCATTTGAGACGGGCATCGGCTTTGTGGGACGTGTGATCATCGCCGTCTGTACATTCCTGTTCGCTCTGACCACCAGTACCGGCTGGTACACCTACTATGATACGCTGATCCGGCATGCCTTCGGAGAAGATTCTCCCACAAGAAGGACCCTCGTCTTTCTGATCAAGGCTACGTACGCCCTCCCCGGCTTCCTGACTGTATTCCTCACCATGAACAGCGGATTCGGATCTTCCAGAGTCTGGGGCATTGTGGACCTGTCCACCGGCGTCCCCACCTTTGCGAATCTGATCGCCATGCTGTTCCTGATGAAGAAGTTCCTGGAACTCATGAAGGATTACAAGGCTCGTTACATGGGCATCGGCGAAGTGGATCCCGATTTCGTGATCTGGTACGAAGACAAGAAAAAGCTGGCCGCCAAATAAGCTGTCAGTTCTGAAGTAAAAAAAGAAACGGAAAATCCGGCCTTCTGGCCGGATTTTCCGTTTCAATGATCCTGGCGCTTACGCTTGAAGCGCTTTTGCCAACTCTTTCAATTCTGTCAGAACAGCTTCCTTGCGCCCTGCGGTCGCCTGGTCTTTAATGGTGGTCACGTATTCCCATACCGCATCCACCATATCCCTCTGGCAAATGAAAAACGTCGGCGATCCTTTTTCCGCTCTCGAAATCAGTACGCCTACGCCCTGCTTTACGCATAGATACAGATTAAAAAAAATGTGGGGCACGATCTCAACGTGATAATTGTCGCTTTCCTCCAGCGTGCGAATCACATAGTCCAGATTCTCCTGATACGATTCCTTCGACAGGTGCTTCGGCCCGTCGGGCAACAGTTCCGTCAGCTGGATCGGCACATTTCCGCTGCGAATCACTTCGATATCCGGTTTGGAGATCACTTCAATATAAGAATTCTTCCGAATCAAAGACTCCGCAAAGCTGCGATCCAGCATTACACCATCCCCGCAGTCTTTCTCCTTGAGACACTCCTCTATGGCCACAAACGGGGTCAGGTGATCATGGATCACCATCGTTGACGCCGGGGTCGTAAAAAATGCTGAAAGCACCGGCTGGATGTCCTTCTGATACTTGGCGGAATAGACCTGTGCCAGTGGCTTGGACAGAGAAATCAGGTAGATCATTTCAGCGGCCACGGCGGCCACCGCACGTGGTTCCGTAACAATAAACGTAACTCCTTCTGCCGGATTACCATCCAGAGAACAGGAAATCATGGCAGACACGCCCGGAACGACAAAGGCTGTACGCAAATAGATGTCATTTCTTGCCTTTGAATAATAATAGGGTTCTACGTAGCCGGTAAGATATACCGGAATCCACCGCTGCAGCGTGAACATCATGTCATTGATATCCTGCCGGATGGGGTGGACGATTTTGATTCGATTCCCGGCCTTGGCATAGCTGGTGAGAAGCGCTTTGGTCTTCCCCGCAAAATCCGGGTCCGCCGAAAGCCAATCCATGTTCTCGTTGGTGAACATGTACATCTCTTTTCCGTCCTGCACATGCAGGGCCAGTGTCAGAAAACGGAGAAATGCTTCCTGCTTGCCTCTGCTGCCGTAATAGTGTTCGCGAATGTCTTGTTCAAACTGAGTCAGATCCAAATCACAATCCGGCGAAAGTACTGCGTCCACCAGGTAGGTGGAAACCATGCCTTCGAGTACGTTGCGTATTTTGTCGCGTTGTGCGCCTTCTTCCAGAAGCAGCCAATCATTGATGTACTCGTGGGCTTTTTCCGTATCCTTCGGCCAAACATCTGAAAAATTCATGGCTTCGCACAACAGATTGATCTGATAGTCGGTATGGATGTGTGTCGCGAAGTACCGCGCGATATCATCCAGAAAATGCTGCCCTTTCGGCAGCGCTCTTTTCCCGCTCCGAAGCCTGCTGATGTAGGATGGGTCGATGGAAACGGCGTGGGCAAGCTCACCGCCGCTGATCCCGATGATGCTCATCAGAAAATTCAGTTTGTCCGCAAACATGTCTCCCTCCATTTCGTAAATTGACAGAATTATTATAGCATATTTACTGTAAAAAAGGGGATATTTTTGTTTTGCCGAAAGGCAACGCTTTTTTCTTCGCTCTACTTGCGAAAACAGTGATTTATGATATTCTAGAGAAAGGTGCTTGTCTCACACAAAGGAGTTGTCATGGAATTTATCGAACTGAACAAAAAGAACCGCAGTTATCGGAATTACGACGCAACGTATACCGTTACGGAAGAACAGCTAAAAAAACTGGTGGAGCTAACGCGCTTCTGTCCTTCTTCAGTGAATATGCAGCCCCTGAAATACTATTTGTCCTGCGACTCCGCGACGAATGCGCGCATCCAGCCGCTCACGAAATGGGCCCGCGCGCTCCAGCCTATGGAAATCCCCAGGCCGGGCCACTGTCCTACAGCTTTTATCGTCATATGCTACGATGAAACCATCGGGCCGGGTGTCGAGCGCTTCTGGAAGGACGTAGGGATTGTAGCCCAGACCATCGTACTGGGCGCAGTGGAAATGGGCCTTGGCGGATGCATGATCGGCAATTTCAGTCCGGCCCGAATTTCAGCTGCGCTGGAACTTTCCGATACACTCCGGCCGGTGCTGATCATCGCCATCGGCAAACCACAGGAGAGCATCGTCCTGCTGGACGCTCCCCTTGGCTCCAACCTGAATTACTTC
This sequence comes from Eubacteriales bacterium, assembly GCA_028692535.1. Classification (GTDB taxonomy): domain Bacteria; phylum Bacillota; class Clostridia; order Peptostreptococcales; family Anaerovoracaceae; genus UBA10908. The sequence goes on from JAQUXD010000020.1 coordinate 6,300, forward strand.
CGCGACGAACAAGATGTGCACTATGTTCCCAAAAGAACTCTTTCAGAGATTCTTATCAATAAACGCTGAGCGAGGGTGAAAATCACCCGACATTGAAAGGAGAAAACCATGCAAAAGCACGATGCTGCCTACAAGGCTTACGTGCAGATCCTCAAAGAGGAACTGGTACCGGCAATGGGCTGTACGGAGCCGATCGCAGTAGCATACTGCGCGGCCAAAGCAAAGGAAGCGCTGGGAGCGATCCCGGACAAGATCGACATTAAAGTCAGTGGAAACATTCTCAAAAACGTAAAAAGCGTCGTCGTTCCCAACACCGATGGATTGATCGGTGTCGAAGCCTCGGCAGCGGCCGGAATCATCGGCGGCAAACCGGATAAAGAACTCGAAGTCATTTCGGAAGTAACGCCCGAGCAAAAAATACAGATCAAAGAGTACCTGAGCAAAGCGACTTTTTCCGTAGCTCCGACCTACGGAGAAGAGTTGCTGGAAATCCTCATTAAAATCGAAAAGGACGGCCACACCGCAACGGCACACATCATAAGGGGTCACGCCAACATCGTCCGTGTGGAAAAGGACGGAAACGTCTTATTTCAAAAGGACGAAAATGAAGCGGCCTCCCACGGCGCCGATCGGAGCCTTTTAAATATAAAAGATATTATCGAATTTGCCACCATCGCAGAGATCGACGATATTCGCGAACCTCTGCAAAGACAAATCGAATACAATTCGGCAATTTCCAATGCCGGCCTCACGCAAAACTGGGGCGCCTGCATCGGAAAGACGATGAACGACACTCAGGGCGACTTGCTCCGCACCAAAGCAAAGGCAGCGGCTGCGGCCGGCGCAGATGCCCGAATGAGCGGCTGCGAACTGCCGGTGATCATCGTATCCGGAAGCGGAAATCAAGGAATCACGGCGTCCATGCCGGTCATCACCTATGCCAAAGCATTGGGAAAAACAGAAGAAGAGCTCTATCGGGCGCTCTGTGTGTCCGATTTGATCGCGCTTCACGAAAAAACCGGCATCGGAAAAATGTCGGCCTTCTGCGGCGCCATGTGCGCGGGCAGCGGCGCCGGCGCAGGGATTGCCTATCTCCAGGGCGCAGATCTCCAGACGATTTCAAACGCGATCATCAGCGGCTTGGGGATCGTCTCGGGCATGGTTTGCGACGGAGCAAAGCCCTCCTGCGCGGCAAAAGTAGCGGCTGCCGTAGACAGCGGGATCCTGGGCTATGAGCTTTGCCTGAACGGCAAGCGACTGAAAGGCGGCGAAGGGATCTTGTCCGATGACGTGGAAAAAACCATTCAGAACGTAGGACGTATGGGCAAGGAAGGAATGGCCGAGACCGACTATGTAATCCAGGCCATCATGACAGAGTAGCGCAAATCTGAAACAATGGAAAGGACCTCTCTTTGATAAAGAGAGGTCCTTGTGTATTGACTGGCTTCACCCTCCGTTGGGTTTGATCAGGCCGGTACGATAAGCCTCCAACAGCTTTTTCAGGCTGTCGATCTGCTCCTGGAGCGCTTTGCCCGTATCGGTATCCCTGTTGAGCATTCTGGCACGGATATTCTCTTTCGCTACCTGGGTAGAGAGAATATCGGTTTCTTCCGCCACAGCCTTGGCTTTGGAATCGAAGGCTTCGTGGGCTGTCAGAATAAACCCGTAAGAATTATAGATCAGCGAATATCCCGCTATGCCTGTGGTTTTCTGATAGGCTTTAGCAAAGCCGCCGTCGATTACGAAAGCCTTCCCGTTGGCGTGCACCGGATTATTCCCCCGTTTTACGGGCATATGACCGTTGATGATGTGTCCGTTCTCCTTGTCAAGTCCGAATTCCTCCAAGATTTTTTCTACCGTCGCTTCGCTGTCCACCAATTTGTAATATGGATTCTTCTCTTCGATCCAGGTATCCGGATCCTCAACGAAAAGCCTTTCGAACGTAGTAATCTTCCTCTTGCCAAAAAGTGGAGACTTATAACCACACCAGAGGTACCAGAAGAAGTCGATCCCCCGCTGCTTGTTCTTGTCCGCATCGTGCCCGAAGTACCCGCGGCGCACCATCTGTTCGGCGTAATCGAACCACTCTTTGCCCTTCATGACCCCATCGCTGGTGCGGATCGAAGAAAATTCACCGTTCTTTTCCAAAGGCATACAGCCGTGAAACAGAAGGTTGCCGTTGATGCATTTATACAGGCTTCCTTTCGCAAACAGAAACCGGATGTGATACTGAAGCGCTTCGCTCTCCACAAAAGCGCCGCGGAGCCTGTCCATGACCGCTTCTTCTTCGTCTGTAAGCCTGTAGGGGTCTTCCGGATCGATCGTTGGGAAGAAGTGGTTGTTCATAGGATACGTCTTCCCGTTGATCTCTACCGTATAGTTCTTGTAATCAACTTTGTCAAGAAGTCGAAGATCGTTCATCTCGTAATAAGGATGCTTTGCGATCAACTGGCCTTCGATCTTGAATTGTATGATGGCGATGGCTTTGCTGATTTTCGACAGGCTTTCCAAATCCGAAGCGTAGAGCGCGTCCTTCTGGGATGCGACGGCTTTGAAGTTGGGACAGGGATCGTCTCTGTAGGTCTTGAGCGCGAACATCACAAGAGGACGCAGACTGATGCCGTATCCGACTTCCAGTGTGTGAAGATTATCATAGCGGGTGCAAATACGGATGACGTTTGCGATGCAGGCTCTGTTGCCGGCTGCCGCCCCCATCCACAGGATGTCGTGATTGCCCCACTGGATATCCACACTGTGGTGCTTCATCAGTGCCCCAAGAACGATATCGCCGCCGGGACCCCGGTCGTAGATGTCGCCCAGAATGTGAAGATGATAGACGGAAATATTGGAAATCAGGTCGCACATGTTTTCGATAAAATCTTCTGCGGCGTCGACCTCGATAATGGAACGTATAATGTTCTCTTTGTAGGACATGCGATCCGCGTCGGAGGTGCTGCTCCCGTAGAGGAGTTCCTCGATGATATACGCATACTCCTTCGGTGTCTGCTTTCTGACGTAGGAACGCGTGTATTTGACAGTGATCACTTCCAGGAGCCGTATTAACTGATGCAAGGTCCTGGTATAGAATGCGGGCAAGTCTTCCTGTGACTGCTTGACGATCTCCAGCTTTTCTTCCGGGTAATAAATGAGTGTCGCCAGACTCTTCCGGTCGGTGGCAGACAGTTCTTTGAAGGTTTCGTCGATCTTCAGTTTAATGACGCCCGACGCATTCCGCAATATATGCAGAAACGATTCATATTCGCCGTGAATGTCACTGAGAAAGTGCTCCGTGCCTTTGGGCAAATTCTGTATCGCCGTCAGATTAATGATCTCTGCGGCGGCCGCTTCGATGGTTCCGTAGCTTTTTGCAAGAAGCTTCAGGTATTTTATTTCCGCATCCGACATACTCATAAAGACCTCCCTCAGAGAAACCGTTCTCTATGCAATATAGTATAGCATACCAGGGATTTCTTGACGAGGGAATGACGAAAAGATATACTGTAGAGGCATATCGGAGGTAGGACATGATCAGGATATTTCCTTCAGTTTTTTCGGGGACGCTGAGCGCCCCGCCATCCAAAGCCCATGCTCAGCGGCTGCTGTATGCAGCCGCTCTTTCGAGTTCTCCGACAACACTGCAGAACGTTCCTGCGTGCGAAGATATCCGCACCACGATTCAATGTCTGGAAGTCCTCGGCGCCGCTTTTGAGCGAAAAGAAAAAAACAGTCTGATCGTCCAGCCCTTTATCAAGACGAAGCCGGTACCCAGAGTCCGTTTCGATTTTGGCAGCTGTGCCGCTACTGCCCGCTATACACTGGCGATTTCCGCCGCCTACGGGATTCAGGCAGACTGTGCCGCTTCCGAATCGTTAAAAAAGCGTACCCTGTTTCCGCTGGCAAGCCGTATGGCTGTCCGGGGCGCTACATTTTCCGGTTTCACGTTTCCCTTGACCATGCAAGGACGGCTGGAAGGCGGCGAATACGATTTCGACGGGCAACTGACTTCCCAGTACGTGAACAGTATCCTGTTGGCAGCGCCGGTCCTTTCAGGACCCAGTGTCATTCGGATCAACCCGCCGATCCTGATGAGCGGACAGATCGATATCACCATAAAAACGCTGGAGCAATTCGGCATTTCCGTGGAGACCATCGAGGAAGGCTATCGCATACCCGGACGCCAAACCTATACTTCTCCCGGAGTAGCTCGAGTCCACAACGACTGGAGTCTGGCCGCCCTGTGGCTCACCGCAGGCGCCCTTTCCCAAGACAAAGGAGGCGCCGTGAGCTGCACCGAGCTGCCGGCCGATTCCCCCCAAGGCTATCGGGACCTGACAGTCATGCACTCTCAGCTCATCACCGATTTCAAAGACATCACGGTAGATGCCTCCGATTATCCGGCGCTTGTTCCCTTGATCGCCATCGTGGCCGCCGCCCGCTGCGGCGCCCTTCATTTAAGCGGCACGCCTCAGTTGCATCACAAGGAAACCGATCGCCTCAAGACAATCGCCGCTATTCTGCGGGACATGGGCGCCGACATGCGCGATACAGAAGATGGTTTGGAAGCCAAAGAGGGGGATACATTCGATTACCCCGAAGACTATTTGGTCGATTGTCAGGGAGATCCCAACCTGGCGATGTCCTTTGCGCTGGCAGCCCCGGTGCTGAACAAACCGTTTCTGATGGATGAACAAGCGGTGAATAAAACCTGGCCCGGATTCTGGGATCAATATCGGGCTTTGGGCGGAAAGTTCGATATATTGAAAAATACCATTGACAGCTGAGCAATACCGGATGTATCATGAATCGATAAAATAATCTTTAAGTTGGTACAGAGATGCCGACAAGATTGAATCATGAACACTGCGGACTCGCTGCCGCAGACAGTTTCGCAAGTCTTGTCGTATCCGACAAGGCTTTTTTGATGCAGGGGAACGGATATGAAACTCAAAGCCCAGTTGATGACCAAAGAGGAAATGGAACGCGCGCTGATCCGCATGTCACATCAGATCTGCGAACGAAATGCCGGCTGCGGCAACGTCGTTTTTCTGGGAATCAAACGGAGGGGCATCCCTCTGGCCAAACGGTTGGCAGAGAACATTAAAATCATCGAGAGCACCAATGTCCCTGTAGGCATCTTGGACATTACGCTTTATCGCGACGACTTGTCCGAACTGAATGACAAGCCGATGCTCTCCGATACGGAGATCGATTTCTCCGTGGAGGGAAAAGTGGTGATTTTAGTGGATGACGTCATCTATACCGGTCGAACGGCGAGAGCTGCACTGGATGCAGTATCGGCGCTGGGACGCGCCGCGCGCATCCAACTGGCGGTCCTGGTAGATCGCGGACACCGGGAACTGCCGATCCGTCCGGATTATGTCGGGAAAAATGTTCCTACTTCCAAAAGCGAGATTGTCTCTGTCCTGGTAGACGAATACGACGGAGAGACATGCGTCAATCTGCATATCGCCGATTAACGATATGCATAGACCTTTTATCAGCAACCGTTTCAACACACATCAAAGGAGTAGAAAAATGGATAACGAAAACGAAAAAGCGATCTACTTTGCCAAGGAGCTGGGCACAGCAAAGACATTCATCCTGGGATTTCAGCATTTGTTTGCCATGTTCGGCGCAACGGTGCTGGTACCGGCCATCACAGGATTGAGCGTATCCGCAACGCTCTTGTTTGCGGGAGCGGGCACATTGCTCTTCCATGCAATGACAAAAAAATGTGTTCCCGCATTTCTGGGTTCCTCCTTCTCCTTTCTGGCAGCTTATCTGACCATTGCCCCCAACGGCGAGGCGGAGCTCCTTCCCTATGCTTGCTTCGGTGTCGCCTGCGCCGGAACGATGTACCTTATCCTGTCTTTTCTGTTTAAAACATACGGCGCAAAAAAAGTCATGCGCTTCTTCCCCCCCATCGTCACCGGGCCCATCGTCATTTCCATCGGGCTGTATCTGTGTGGATGGGCGATCAGTAACTGCCAGGTCAACTGGGGCATTGCGCTCATCGCTATTATTACTGTCATCGTCGCCAACATCTACGGAAAAGGGATGATCAAAATCGTTCCTATCCTTTTGGGTGTGATCACTTCCTATACCGCTGCAGCGCTGACAGGCAGTGTGGATTTCACAGCCGTCACTTCTGCAAAATGGCTGGGCATGCCCTTCCGGATGGAGAACACTGTCTTCTCCATTTTTAACGGTCAGGCCGATACATCGCTTCTGCTCACAGCGGCCATCACCATCATTCCGATCTCGCTTGCGACTATGATGGAACACATCGGAGACATTTCGGCCATCGGGGCCACCGTAGGAAAGAACTTCATCGCCGAACCCGGACTGCATCGCACACTGGTCGGTGACGGATTGGCGACCATTGTCGCTTCGTTATTCGGCGCACCGGCCAACACGACGTACGGCGAGAATACCGGCGTACTGGCGCTGACAAAAGTGTACGACCCCATGGTGGTCCGTCTGGCCGCCATGTTTGCCATCGTTATGTCCTTCTGCCCCAAATTTGCGGCACTGATCAGTTCCATGCCCGTCGCCACATTGGGTGGTGTATCCCTGATTCTTTACGGCATGATCTCCGCCATCGGCATTCGGAATGTGGTGGAGAACCGGGTGGATTTCTCCAGGAGCCGCAATGTGATCATCGCAGGCTTGATCATGGTACTGGCCATCGGTATCAAGTACGGAACAGGAACGGAAGCTGTGACCCTTTCGCTGGGGAGCTTCAGCGTCAATATGTCCGGCCTGGCCATGGCTGCCCTCGTAGGCATTCTGCTGAACGCCATCCTTCCCGGCAACGATTATGAATTCAACGAAGGAATGTCGGATGCCGCCAGCCTCGGAAAGTATGAACTCTAGGAGACTCCACCATCCGCAATCAAAAAGCACCGCTTCCAGTCGGAAGCGGTGCTTTTATAATAAGGCTAATCCTCTTCGCGGGTGATGCGCGCGCCCAGAGACACCAGCTTCCCCATAAAAGAGTCATATCCTCTTTCGATGTGGTAGATCTCGGAAATCTCCGTTTTGCCTTTAGCCACCAATCCTGCCAAAACCAGCGCTGCTCCGGCCCGAAGGTCGGTGGAAATCACCTGCGCTCCGACCAGAGGATTCTTGCCCGGCACGATGGCCGTTCTCCCCTCAACTTTGATATTGGCGCCCATCCGGGATAATTCCGCCGCATGCATAAAGCGATTTTCAAATACAGTCTCAATCACTGCGCTGGCGCCGTCTACAGTGGCAAGCAAGGCCATGAAAAGCGCCTGCATATCCGTGGGAAATCCGGGATAAGGCATCGTCTTGATATCTGTGGCAATGAGCTGCTTGATATCGCCCCGGACTCGAAGCCCTTCCACTTCGTCGTTCACCGTGGCGCCGCACTCCATCAATTTGGCAATAACGGGCTTTACATGATCCGGCACGCAGTTTCTGATCAGGATGTCGCCGCGGGTAATAGCCGCAGCAACCATAAAGGTTCCCGTCTCGATCCGATCGGGAATAACTGTGTGTCTGGTCCCATGGAGCTTCTCTACGCCCTCGATACGGATAGTGTCCGTGCCCGCTCCTTTGATGCGGGCGCCCATCTTGTTGAGAAAATTGGCCAAATCTACGATTTCCGGCTCCTCTGCGGCATTTTCGATGATCGTTAACCCTTTCGCCAGCGTCGCCGCCATCATCGTATTTTCCGTAGCGCCCACACTGGGGAAATCCAAATAGATCAATGCCCCTTTCAACTGCGCCGCTGTGGCTTCCACTACGCCCAGCTCCGTGTCGATTTTTGCGCCCAGGGCCCGCATTCCTTTATTGTGCAGATCGATAGGCCGATCTCCGATGGAGCACCCGCCGGGCAATGCGATCCGGGCTTTCCCCGTCCTGGCAAGAAGGGGGCCCATCACAAAAATAGACGCCCTCATGCGCTTGACCAGCTCATAGGGGACCTCTTCTGCCGTCACGCGATCGATCTCGACGGTAATCGTATGCGTTTCCCAGTCTTCGGTAACCGACGCGCCCATGCTGCGCAGGATCCTGCACATGACATCCACATCCCTGAGATTGGGAACATCGTTGATCTCACATTTTCCTTCCGCCATCAGCGTTGCGGCCAGTATGGGAAGGACGGCATTCTTTGAACCGCTTACTTCTATATCGCCCCGTAGCGGGCCTGACTGTTCCACTATAAATTTTGCCAAATCATCCTCCGGTGTAACGATCTCAATCGTTCTTTGCCCAAGTAATTATACTGAATTCCCTGTTATTTGTCAAAATAACCTCCGGCCTTTGGTGAAAGCGGTTGTAATATAGAAAAAAATAGGTGATAATAAAAAAAAGGAATCTATCTGAAAGGAGAACTGCCATGACCATTACCCTATCGCTGATCGACGCCCTTCTTGCAGTGCTTATCCTTCTGGCCATCGTGCTGCTGTATCATCTGATCATTCTCATCAGAAATATGATCCCATCCGCGCGCTCCATGGCAAAGATCATGGAGGATGCTTCCTACATTACAGGTACCGCGAAATCCGGCACAGAAGATGCACAGCGACTGATCAGTGATCTGGGCGGATCGCTGTCAGATGTGGTAGGTACTCTTCGAAGCAACAAAAGTACGATCTCTGCAGTCACCAATCTTACCAACGCACTGACCAACCTGGCGAATTTAGCAAAAAGCAAGAAAAAATAGTCTCCCAATATTTGAAAAATCTTGATTTTTCTATTCAAAATGTTACAATGTACTTTATAGTATATTAACTATCCATAGGAGGTCAGCAAAATGAAAGCTACCGGAATCGTAAGGAAACTGGATACGCTGGGCAGGATCGTGATTCCGATGGAGCTTCGCCGAACTTTTGAACTGGAGATTGGCGATCCCATCGAAATATTCGTAGAAGGAAGCGATATCGTTCTACGCAAGTATCAGCCGGCATGTATCTTCTGCAACGATGCTACAGACATCGTTTCCGTACACGGTAAAAACATTTGTAAAAAATGTCTTAGCGAAATCAAGGAACTCTAGGCACAACCGGGTTTCAACCGTTTTAAAACGACGATTTTTATCGTCGTTTTTGGTTTGCGTCTCTTTCATAAATCTGATCGACTTCCGGGGTATAGGCACCGTGGGCATCCCGAATGTGCAGCGTCGGCTCGATCAGAAGCTCTTTTCCGCCGTTCTTGACACATTGCAACAGAACGATATTCGGGGGCTCTCCCGGCCGCGGCGCCACGAAACGGAGCCGCTTGGGTTCCAGATGATAGCTGCGGCAAAACGTTAGGATATCAACCAGACGGGACGGACGATGAACCAGGCAGAAGCTACCCAGAGGCAATAGCAAGTACGCGGCCGCCCGTACAAAATCCTCCAGCGTTGCAGTGGTTTCGTGCCGGGCAACCTCCAGGTGGTCCGAGCGGCTGGTCGGGCCGCCTCCTTTTTCCACATAGGGCGGATTGCTCACGACCAAAGAAAACGCACTCGGCGGGAGATGCTGATCGATTTGCGCCACATCGCACAGCGTCCATTGAATTCGATCCGCCAAACCGTTCAGCTGTCCGTTTCGCACGGCTAACGCATAGGCGGCGGTTTGCTTTTCCACCCCTATGATACGATGAGTCTGACTCTTGTGACATAGGATCAGCGGGATCACTCCGCTTCCGGTTCCAAGATCCACAATTACGTCGCTCTCTTTGGCCTTTGCAAAATCGGCTAGAAGAACAGCGTCTACTCCGTAACAAAACTGCTCGGGATCCTGAATCAGCTGATACGCACCGAATCCGATACGATCCACTCGCTCCATCAGCGATCCGTCCTCTGTCCGCTCCGGTTTCGATTTTTCTTTCTGGATTTGCCTCTGTCTCCCGTGGTTTTATGCTCGCTGCGCTCCCCGCGTTCGATTTCCTCTTTGCCGTAAATATAGTACTCTGTCGACAATTTTTGCGGACGGTCTTCTGTTCTTTCTTCTAATATCAGTCGGGTTTTGATTTTGTTTTCCAATATGTTCACATCAAAGACCACAACCTCTCCGTCTCTGGTGCGGACGCGGTCGCCCGATTCGGGCATGCCTTTTCTCAATTCCGTATAGACCGCATTCTCAAATTGCAGACAGCACATGAGCCGGCCGCAGATCCCGGAAATCTTGACAGGATTCAAAGATAGGTTTTGCATTTTCGCCATTTTGATGGATACCGGCTCGAAGTCGGGAAGCCAAGAATAGCAGCACAATGCCCGGCCGCAGGAACCGATCCCGCCCATCATTTTTGTTTCGTCGCGCACGCCGATCTGCCGCAGCTCGATGCGCGTGCGAAAGACACCGGCAAGGTCTTTAACCAATTCTCTGAAGTCTACGCGCCCTTCGGCGGTAAAGTAGAAAATAACCTTGGAATTGTCGAATGTATATTCCACGTCGACCAGCTTCATTTCCAACTTGTGTTTATCGATTTTTTCCTGGCAAAGGATCATCGCTTCGGTGCGTTTCCTTTGATTTTCGTCGTGATGCAACTTATCCGATTCGTCCGCCGGGCGAAGCACCGGCTTCAGGGGCGCGACGATTTCCGCATCTTCCACCATCCTTGTCCCATAAGCTACCGTGCCGTACTCCACACCTCTGGCAGTCTCTACGATCACATGATCTCCGGCAGACAGAGTCAGATCTCCGGGGTCGAAATAATAAATCTTACCTGCTTCTTTAAAGCGGATTCCCGCTACTTTCGCCATGTTGTTTCCTCCGTGATCTTTTGTTGACCCATGCAAAGGCATAAGTTTTTCATCGTATATCCGATATGATAACTAAGCTTCAGTGATTTTCGAGCTCTTTCCACTTCTGTGATCGCCTGCTGGATTCCCGCAAGTCCGAAAAAATCCGTTCGACCCTCAGCAGTCTCTTCTTCCCGGCCTTCCACGAGTGCATCAGCGCCGATTTTTTTCATAAGCCGATCTCTCAACTGGTCTTCCGTCGCATCCAAAAAATCCAAGCATCGATCCCGATCGCTCAGGTAGAGCTCCAAACCTTCCACGCGTCGGTAAAAGGGCTCGCCATCAAAGCAACGTGCAATCAATTGACGGGCCGCTGAAAAGATCGTCTCGTCTGCGGAAACTTCCTCATCTCGGAGCTGATAGGTGATGCAACGGGACAGGATCGTCTCCAGAAGCGCTTCGCGCCGCTCTGACAACAACAGGATCACGGCGGGACCCGGCGGCTCCTCCAGCGTCTTGAGGAGCTTGTTTTGCGCCGAAACCGTCATCGCATGGGCATCGTCGATCACCACGACCGTTCGACTGCCAAAAGACTTAAAGGACAAGGTTTCGATGATGCTCAAGATCGCTTCCTTGCGAACGCTGTTCCCACTCTTTTGAATCCACAGAAGGTCCTCGTGATTGCCGTGATCAACTTTGCGGCAAATGCGGCAGGTACCGCAGGAATCATCGATCGATTCGGGACAGAGTATCGCTTTGGCAAACTCCAATCCGAAGGTTTTTCGTATGGGTGCTTGCCCGACGAACAAATAGGAATGGGAAATATTGCCGCAGGAAAGGGCTTTTTTTAATTGATTTGCAATGCGTGTATTTGTGGTGATGGAGTTGATCGACATTCCATCCTCCCTTTAGACAGATTTCTTTGCGGCGAGCCAGCGATCAAAATTTCGACGGATCTCGCGGGCAATTATTTCCTCACTCAAGGTTGCATCAATGACTTGATAGCGGTCCGCATGTTGTCCGAGAAGCACATTGTATCCGTCGGTGACCTTCCTGTGAAATTCTATCGCTTCTTTTTCCAATCGGTCAAAGCTGCTTTGTTTCCGTATCCGCATCAGCCCGATCCCCGGGTCCAGTTTCAAATAAAAGGTAAGGTCCGGCTCCAGCCCTTGTACGGCAAAGGCATTGATTTCCGCCACGCCGTCCCCCAAGCCTCTGGCATGTCCCTGATAGGCAATGGATGAATCCACAAAACGGTCGCAAACGACAATGTCTCCACGTTCCAGCGCAGGCCGAATGACCTGGCTCACATGCTGCGCTCTGGCTGCAGCATACAGGAGAGCTTCTGTCACATCATCCATTTCGGGTGTGCTGATGTCCAGGATCAACTCTCGGATTTTTTCTGAAATAAGGGTCCCGCCCGGTTCTCGAGTCTGGACCACGTGAAAGCCTTTTGATCTGCAATAATCAGCCAGATGCCCGACCTGCGTGGTCTTTCCGCTGCCGTCCGGCCCTTCAAATGTGATAAACATTCCGTTCAATGATAGTATCCTCCGCCTCGCCGTTTCTGATATTCGATCTCAAATTGCTCTTTTCGCCGGCGTTCGGCCAATCGCCTCTCTTGCCTGGCTCGTTTTTCCCGCTGGATATCCAGCACTTCAATCAGGAGCTTGTCGAACAAATAGACGCCAAGCCCCAAGATCGGAAGGCAGAGCAGTATCATAAACATGTATCGAGGCACCGTGTAGATCATGGCAATAGTATAGCATATCTGCAAATAGGATGCGACTGATTCTTGACTCCGGAGCAGTTGATGCCTCGGCTCTGCCGTGTTACACTGTGTTTGAATCAAGCGTGGAAAGGAATGTTGTGTATGTTTGACGAATCTTACAGCGATACTGTCATCGATCACTTTATGTCGCCCAGAAATGCCGGTACCATGCCCGATGCCGATGCGGAAGGATCCTGGGGAGATCCCGACTGCGGAGACTATCTGACCCTCTACCTGAAAGTTA
>JAQUXD010000021.1:0-8504 GCA_028692535.1 Eubacteriales bacterium
TGGCGGGAGAACCTGTGGAAAACTTTATGCAAAACTTTCCCAATGTGGGTAAGACATGTTGCAAATAAAGGTTCCAAGCGTTTTGCTCTTTTCCACAGCCTCCGGTGGATAAAATTGTATACAATTTATTTCCCGTATGGGGAAAACCGAATGCAACCCTAAAGACAAGCCCTTTTGAACGTGTTGATAAACGTTCGCAAAAAGGAAAACAAAAGTTTACATAATGCAAGTGCGCGGCGTTGGATATCCAATGAAACATGCTTCATGGGTCTTTGACGCAACAGAAAGGAAACACATTGCGGCAGGACATTTTTACCGTAACAAGCAATCGACCGCTCGGGGCGGATTTGTTTCGCATGGAGTTGGACGGGGAAACCGGGGAGATCCGCGGGGACGGAGATTTTCTGAACGTGTCGGTTCCCGGGAAGTATCTCCGGCGGCCCATTTCAGTCTATCAAGCGCGCCCCGGCCGTGCGACGATCGTCTATAAGGTGGCGGGCGACGGAACGCGACGGATGTCCGAATGGACGTCGGGAACTCGGGCGGATGTGCTCAGCGGACTGGGCTGCGGCTACGATGCGGCTCGGGCGGGAGACCGGCCTTTGGTTGTCGGAGGCGGCTATGGCGCGGCTTCGCTGTACGGACTTACAAGAGCTTTGGCTCTGGCGGGCAGGAAGCCCTCGGTCATTCTGGGCTTCAACACTTGCGACGAGGCTGTCGTTCTGGAAGATTTTATCGGTCTGATCGACTTGGGCGCCTCGGTTCGGATCGTCACTCGGGACGGCAGCGCCGGCGCCCGGGGTTTGGTGACGGATCTCATCGGTCCGGAGGATCCGTCCCGCTTTTCCTGCCTGTACGCCTGCGGACCGATGCCCATGCTGCGGGCGTTGGCGGAAAAGACCGCCGCGCTGCAAGGCCAGTTTAGCCTGGAAGCCAGGATGGGATGCGGTTTCGGTGCCTGCATGGGCTGCAGCATCCAAACGACCCGGGGCGCAGTCCGGGTGTGCAAAGAAGGACCGGTTTTCGACAAAGGGGAAATCCTATGGACACAAGTGTAACGCTCAGCGGACTGCAACTGGATAATCCGGTCCTGGCGGCCAGCGGCACCTTCGGCTACGGACGGGAATATGCGGAGTTCTACGATATCAATATCCTGGGATCTTTTTCATTTAAGGGAACCACGCTGGAACCCCGTTTCGGCAATCCTCAGCCAAGGATTGCCGAATGTTCAGCCGGCATGCTCAATGCGGTGGGCCTGCAGAATCCGGGGATCGAAGCCGTGATACGGGAGGAACTGCCGGCGCTGGCAAAGGTATTCCACAAGAAAGTCATCGCAAATATCGGCGGATTCTCCGTGGACGAGTATGTTGAATGCTGCCGGCGCATCGACAGGGAGCCCCAGGTCGGACTGATCGAATTAAATATCAGCTGTCCCAATGTGCACGAGGGCGGAATGAGCTTCGGCACCTCGCCCGGCAGCGCCGCCGCAGTCACCGAGGCGGTAAAAAAAGTTACGACGAAGCCGTTATACGTCAAGCTGTCTCCCAATGTGACGGACATCGTCGCCATCGCCCGCGCCTGCAGAGCCGTCGGAGCAGACGGATTCAGCCTGATCAACACGCTGGTGGGGATGCGCATCGATTTGCGAACCGGCAAATCTCTTCTGGGCAACGGGACCGGAGGACTTTCGGGCCCGGCAGTCTTCCCCGTTGCGCTGCGGATGGTGAATCAAGTAGCGGAAGCTCTGGATGTGCCCGTCATCGGGATGGGTGGCGTCTCCGGCGCAGAAGATGTGATCGAGATGATGATGGCCGGGGCCACGGCAGTAGCGCTCGGTTCGGAAAACCTGATAAACCCCTACGCCTGCAGAGATGTCATTTTGGCGTTGCCCGGGGTTATGGCGCGGCTGGGCATCGATTCCCTGCGCTCTGTGATCGGCGCCGCGCTCTCGCAGATCTGACCGGAGCGCGTTATGCGTTGCGAAAGCCATGGGAATGTGCTATAATTTTTCGAGTTTGCGAAAAATCAACAACGGAAAGAATCACAGGAATCGATATGTTTCAAAAGTTAGACTTTTTACTGGAAAAATACGACGAGTTGAGCATGACCGTGTCGGATCCCGATGTGATCGCCAACCAAGTGGTTTGGCAAAAACACATCAAGGAGATCAGCGACATGGAGCCCATCGTCTCCAAATACCGGGAATACAAAAAAGTACTTCAGGATCTGGCAGACACGAGGGGGATGTTGGAGGAAAACGGCCTGGACGAAGAAATGCGCGCCATGGCCAAGGCGGAGCTGGGAGAACTGGAGGATAAGAAGGACGTTCTGATCCAGGAGCTTCAAGTCGCTTTGATCCCCAAAGATCCCAAGGATGAAAAAAACGTGATCATGGAGGTCCGGGCCGGAACAGGCGGTGACGAGGCAGCTCTCTTTGGCGCGGACCTGTTGCGCATGTATACGCGCTACGCGGAGCGGAAAGGCTGGAAGACCGAGCTGACGGATCTGAACGATACCGGTATCGGCGGCGTCAAGGAAGCCGTAATGATCATCAAGGGGAAAGGAGCTTATTCCCGCCTCAAATACGAGTCCGGGGTCCATCGGGTCCAAAGGGTGCCGGAAACCGAGTCTCAGGGGCGAATACACACCTCTGCGGCCACGGTGGCAGTCCTCCCGGAGGTGGACGACGTGGAAGTGGATCTGGATCCCAACGATGTGCGGGTGGATGTCTATCGCTCCAGCGGCCACGGCGGCCAGTCGGTCAATACCACGGACTCGGCAGTCCGGCTCACCCATGTGCCCACGGGGTTGGTGGTCACGTGCCAAGATGAAAAATCACAGATCAAGAATAAAGATAAAGCCTTCGGCGTCCTGCGGGCCCGCCTCTACGACATGCAACAGCAACAGCAGCACGAAGAGCAGTCGGAAGCGCGGAAGAGCCAGGTGGGAAGCGGCGACCGGTCCGAGCGCATCCGCACCTATAATTTCCCCCAGGGGCGGGTCTCCGATCACCGGATCGGAATGACGATCTATCGGCTGGACAGCTTCCTGGACGGGGATATCGACGAGATCGTCGATGCGCTCCACACAGGCGACCAGGCTGAAAAGCTGAAGAAGCTGTAGTGATGAAGACACGACTGCTCACCACGAGTCCCAAGCATCTTCGGTTGGCTGCAGACATCATCTCCGCCGGCGGCCTGGTGGCTTTTCCCACAGAAACGGTCTACGGTCTGGGCGGCGATGCCATGAATCCCAGTGCGGCAGCACTGATCTACGAAGCGAAGGGAAGGCCCTCGGACAATCCATTGATCGTCCATTTGGCCGACCCCGCAGAAGCAGTCCATCTTACCGAAGATATCCCGGAGACCTTCGCAAGGCTGGCCGAACGATTCTGGCCCGGCCCCCTGACCCTGGTGGTCCGCAAAAAAGCTTCCGTGCCCGACGCAACAACCGGCGGATTGCCTACGGTAGCGCTTCGAATCCCGGACAACGCAGTGGCTCTGGAGCTGATCCGGTTGGCCCGGACGCCGGTGGCGGCGCCTTCGGCCAATCTGTCCGGCCATCCCAGCCCCACCTGCTGGGAGCACGTGCGAGCCGATCTGGACGGACGGATCGACGCCATCATCAAGGGAGATCCCTCAAGGGTCGGTCTTGAATCCACTGTGCTGGATCTGACAGGCCCCGCTCCGTTGATTCTGCGACCCGGTCTGGTGACCCCCGAAGAGATCGAGGCCGCTTTAGGACAGCCCGTCACCTACGATCCGGCGATCACAGAACCTATGGATCCGAAGTCCGCGCCCCGGGCGCCGGGGATGAAATACCGGCATTACGCGCCCCGGGCGGAGATGATTGTTTTTAAAGGAGACCCCGAGGTCGTCGTCAGGATCATCGAGGAACGCCGCTTGCAGGAAAAAGCTGCGGGCAAAAAAGTGGGAACACTGCTCTACGGGCAGGCAGAAAAGCATCTGATCGCAAGAGACTTCTTTTCCCGGCTGCGTCAAATGGACCAGACCGGCGTGGACCTGATATTGGCGGCGGCGGTTTCGACAGAGGATTCCGTAGGCTTTTCCATCATGAACCGAATGCTCAAGGCAGCGGGCTATCGGATCGAGGAGGTATAAAATGAAAATTGCACTGGCCAGTGATCACGGCGGATTTACGCTGAAAGAAGAAATCGAGAAGCATTTGATCGAGAGAGGGTTTGAAGTGTTGGACCTGGGTACGCATTCGGAAGAATCGGTGGATTACCCGGTCTACGGCAAATGCATCGGCGAAGCGGTCATGGCCGGAGAAGCAGATTGCGGCGTCGCTTTCTGCGGTACCGGGGTGGGCATTTCTATCGCCTGCAATAAAGTAAAAGGGATCCGTTGCGCCGTGGCAACCAATTGCTTTATGGCTGAAATGGCCAAGAAACACAACGATGCCAACATCCTGGCTCTGGGCGGACGCATTCTGGCTCCGGCCGAAGCCGTGGAGATCCTGGACCGCTGGCTGGACAGCACATTCGAGGGAGACCGTCACGCTAGGCGTGTGCGGCTTCTGGATGAAATGTGAGCCCCCGCGGACAGAAGTGACTGAGGTGCGCAGGGGAATGCGCAGAAGGAGACAATATGGGAAGAGTATACGTTTTTGATCATCCGCTGATCCAGCACAAAACCGCGATGATGCGCAAAAAAGAAACATCGGTAAAAGATTTCA
Organism: Eubacteriales bacterium; assembly: GCA_028692535.1. Taxonomy (GTDB): domain Bacteria; phylum Bacillota; class Clostridia; order Peptostreptococcales; family Anaerovoracaceae; genus UBA10908. The sequence goes on from JAQUXD010000021.1 coordinate 4,699, forward strand.
GGGAACTGGTTCGGGAAGTCGCCATGCTCATGACTTTCGAGGCAACCAGGAATCTGCCTCTCCAATCCGTGGAGATCGAAACACCGATGTGCAGGACGACCATGAATATGCTGCAAGGCGAGGATATCGCCATCGTTCCGATCCTTCGCGCCGGACTGGGCATGGTGGACGGCATGCTGGCCCTGATCCCCAATGCCAAGGTCGGCCACATCGGTTTGTATCGAGATCCGGAAACCCATTTGCCTATAGAGTATTATTGCAAACTGCCTTCCGATATCGAAAAGAGGGAAATTTTTGTAGTGGATCCCATGCTGGCCACGGGAGGTTCCGCAGCCGCGGCCATTGACTTTATTAAGCAGCGCGGCGGAAAGAAGATCATCTTCATGTGCCTGATCGCTGCGCCGGAGGGAATCGAAGTGCTTCAGAAGGCTCACCCGGATGTGGATATCTTCATCGCGGCCAAGGACGAGAATCTAAACGATCACGCCTATATCGTTCCCGGTCTGGGCGATGCCGGAGATCGGCTCTACGGTACAAAATAAGCGACAACGGAGAAGGATCATGAATTTTATACCCGACAATATCAGCAGCCATGACAACGTGTTCGACGTGCTCAAAGAGCGCGGCTTTATCGAGCAGACTACCCACGACGACGAGATCCGGGAGCTTCTCGGGAAAGAAAAGATCCGGTTCTATATCGGATTCGATCCGACGGCGGATTGCCTTCATGTGGGCCATTTTATGCAGATCATCATCATGATGTACATGCAGAAATACGGCCACACGCCCATCGTGCTCATCGGCGGCGGCACCACCATGGTGGGGGACCCCTCAGGCCGGACGGATATGCGCCAGATGATGACGCCAACGGTGATCCGGGATAATTGTGTTCTTTTTGAAGGATTGTTCCGCAGATTTCTGGAATTTGACGAAGAATTCATGTACACCCCTTCCGGCACAACGCTGGGGAAGGGGACGATCAATAAGGATCCGGATCCGGGAAAAGCCATATGTGTCAACAACATTTCCTGGTTGCAAACACTGAACTACATTGAATTTATACGGGATATCGGCAGGCATTTCAGCGTCAATGCCATGCTCCGGGCCGAGTGCTTCAAGCAGCGAATGGAGAAAGGGCTTTCATTCCTGGAGTTCAATTACATGCTCATGCAGTCCTACGACTTCATGGTACTCGCAAGAGATCTGGACTGCAAAATGCAGTTCGGCGGCAATGATCAATGGTCCAATATTCTGGGCGGCGCGGATCTTGCCCGCCGGGAACTGAGCAAGCAGGTCTATGGAATGACCTTTGCGCTGCTCACGACCAGCGAAGGCAAGAAAATGGGCAAGACCCAAAAGGGTGCCCTGTGGCTGAACCCTGAGAAAACTTCGCCTTACGAATTCTACCAATATTGGCGCAACACCGAGGACGCCGATGTGAACAAGTGTCTGCGCATGCTCACGTTCCTGCCTATGGAAGAAGTGAATCGACTGTCTGCGCTGGAAGGGGAGCAAATCAATACCGCTAAGGAAGTCTTGGCGTATGAAGTCACAAACCTGATCCATGGCAAAGAAGAAGCTGAAAAAGCGCAGCAAGCTGCCAGAGCAGCCTTCGGCGGCGGCGGCGAACTGGAAAATGTGCCATCGACCGCCTTTGACCGAAGCCGGTTCGAAGGGGACGGGATGGGGGTGGTAACGCTCTTGCGGGAGTGCGGGCTGGTACCCAGCAACGGCGAAGGTTTCCGGACCATCGAACAGGGCGGACTGACCATCAACGGAGAAAAAATAACGGATCCGAAACTGCAAATCACTGCGGATCTGTTCCGGGACGGCGTGATCCTGCTCAAAAAAGGAAAGAAGACCTTCCACCAAGTCCGTATATAGATATTTAAAAAGGCGGCGTTGCCGCCTTTTTTATTGCTTTTGCTTTGGTTGCGGTGTCTGCCCGCCACTGCGCCGCATCAGCACGGCCATGGCCAGTATGACCCCGTAACCCAAAAAGCTCCAGCCGTCGGGCCATTCTCCGAACGTGAAAAAGCTGATCAGAGATGCGAAAAGGATCTGGGAATAGGAGTAGACGGAAATGTCCCGGGCCGGGGCGTGGAAATAGGCCGAAGTGATGGTGAATTGCCCGCCGCCGGCAAACAGGCCGGCCATCAGCAGGAATCCCAGCTGGCTCGAATCCATGGGATGGTAGTCCAGCAGCAACAGCGGAAGGAGACTGATGCAGGAAAAGCCCGAAAAAAACAGGACGACGAAGGATCCGTTAACGCCGGAATGTCCCAATTTCCGCACCATGGTGTAGGCAAGTCCGGCAAAAAGGCCACTTAGAAAACCCACGCCTGCGGGGAAAAGAGCAACATTCTCGAAGGAAGGCTTAATGATCAGCAAGCTGCCTGCAAAGGCGCCTGCCACAGCCAGCGCCTGGGTCTGTGTGATCCGCTCCCGCAGCAGCAGCCAGCTGGACAGAATGGTGAAGAAGGGTGCCAGTTTGTTCAGCGCCGTGGCATCGGAAAGCACCAGGTGATCCACAGAATAGAAATAGAAAAGGACACCCAGAGTTCCGAAGAAAGATCGGAGAAGCAGATCTTTCAGAATGCCCCGGGGCATCATAAGCGGGGTTCCGTTTCTTTTCATAAGAGTCAGGGCAAAGAAGAAAGAGACCAGGTTTCGGAAGAAGCTCTTCTGAGCGGTCGGCAGATCTCCGGCGCTTTTGATGAAAAACGACATCACGGCAAAACACAAGGAAGACAGTACGATCATCAAGATGCCGATATATAGATTTTTTTTATCTTTATTCATATTCATAGCACACGGTATTTATACTAATCGAATCGAAAGAAATGTCAACCGGCGGAACTTTTCCGCCGGACCGGCGTCTAAAATAATAGCGCCCGCTCTTTTTGTATGGGAAAGGATTGACCTGTACTACAAAGGGTAGTACACTTGGAATGTCGGCCTGAACCGGCATTTCGGACTTCGGCGCAAGGAACGGATATATGACTGAAAAAAACGAAAAACCGCTGATCCGCGTGGATCACATAAGAAAAGTATATCGGATGGGCCAGGAAAAAGTCGTGGCTCTGGACGATGTGAGTCTGGATATCCGCAAAGGAGAAATGGTGTGCTTCCTTGGGACTTCAGGCTCCGGAAAATCCACTTTTTTGAACATGGTGGCCGGGCTGGAAAAGCCTACCCGGGGGGAAATATGGGTCGGCAATATTCCTATCCACAAGTTGAATGAATCCCAGGTGACGCTCTTTCGACAGAAGAACATCGGCTTTATTTTTCAGGCCTATCATCTGATCCCCAGCATGACGGCGCTTGAAAACGTCACCATACCCCTGGCCTTTCGGGGCATGGATAAGTCCAAGCGTCTCCGGGCCGGCAAGTCCGCCCTGAAGTCCGTGGGACTGGAAGGTTATGAAAACCGCAAGCCCTCCCAGATGTCCGGCGGACAGCAGCAGCGGGTGGGCATCGCCCGGGCGCTGGTGGGTAATCCCAAGATCCTTTTTGCCGATGAACCTACGGGCAATCTGGATTCCAACACCACGAAGGAAGTGATGGAGATCATCGTGGATCAGGTGCGTCGTCACGGCATGACGTTGATCCTGGTGTCTCACGATCGAACCATCGCCGAATACGCAGATACGATCCTTACGATACAGGATGGAAATATAGTCAAACGGGAAGTCAGAGGGAGAGAAGATGAAAAAGCATAGTAAGAGCAGTATTAAAAGAATTGGTTTGATGCTGTCGGCGGCGCTGGTGGCAGTGGCGATGATGCCTGCGGCAGCTTTCGCGGC
>JAQUXD010000021.1:8604-18669 GCA_028692535.1 Eubacteriales bacterium
CGGATTTCAGGGTTGAACACTTCCAACAGCGAAGTCAGTCTGGAGGAAACGGTCTACGTCCCCGTGGCCGGAGTCGGGGGTTCGGGTAATCTGGACCTGGAGATCAGCGATGTCCAGGCGCCGGAATCCGTGTCGGCCGGCAGCGATTTTTCCGTATCTTTCACCGTTCACAATCAAAGCGCCTACGATGCGGTCAACGTGAAAGCGGAGCTGAAGGTGCCCGAGGGCGTGATCAATAAAACGAAGAATGTCTTTCTGATCGACCGGATCGCACCGGGGGCTTCCCAGGTCTGCACCGTGACTCTGAACGCACGTCAGGGCGGAGAATACCAACTTTTTGAGATTTCGGCCGGCAGCGCAGACGGAACACAGACCGTGTCCCAATACGGCGGCACCATGATCCTGGGCGGCGGCGGCGGTACGAATCCGCAACTGATGGTTTCCGCCTACAGTTATGGCGGACAGCCGGTCCGGGCAGGAAATGCCTTCACCCTTTCACTGACACTGAACAACACCAGCTCAGGCACGGCTCTTCAAAACATCAAAGTCACTGTGACCAGCGATGACAGCGCATTTCTGCCCGTGGGCACAAGCAACGCTTTTTATGTGCCCTCCATCGCCGCAAACAGCGCCGTCACCCATCAGATGAGTTTGGCTGCAAAAAAAGACGCAGAGCAGAGGACGAGTACCATAACGGTGGCCATGAGCTACGAGGATACCGCCGGCAGTACGTATTCAGCCAGCGATATCATCTCTATTCCGGTGATTCAGGAGACCCGGCTGGTCATCGACGACATTTTGGATCCCGGTTACCTGACGGCGGATCAGATGGGCTATCTGAACGTGAACTACTACAACATGGGCAAGACCCAGCTTTCCAACCTCCGAGTGACGGCGGAAGGCGACTTTACGGTCGAGGGGTCGGCCACGATGTACGTGGGCAACATGGCTTCGGGCAAGAGCGACTATTACAGTATCAACTTTTTTCCCAACGGACCCGGGCCTCTGAACGGAAAGGTGACCTTTACCTTTGAAGACGCCGCGGGCGATGAGCAGATGATCGAAAAGCTTTTTACGTTCCAGGTGGGAGAAGCCATGGTGTGGGAAGAGGATCCCAATATGCCCTTGCCCGAAGACATGCCCTCGGGCGGCATGAGCGCCTGGAAGGCCGCTGCGATCCTGCTGGCCGCTTCCGCAGCCGTGCTGGGCGCTGTGAAATACCGGAAGAGGAGAAAACTGATCCGGGACGAGGAGTTTGATCTGAATGAATAACAGAGACATCATTGAACTATGCGCAGGAAATCTTCTGCGTCGGCGAACCCGGACCATTCTGGCCGTGATCGGCGTCGTGGTGGGCACTTGTGCCATCGTGGTGATGCTGTCCATCGGCTTCGGTCTCAGCGCAAATTATCAGGAACAGATCGAATCCTACGGCAACCTGCATACGGTCCAGGTCTACGGGTACGGCCGGGGCATGGATTCCAGCGGGAAAACAACGGAGCTGGATGACAAGACCATCGCTTCGATGGAAGGGATCCCCGGTGTGTCAGCCGTGACGCCGGTGATCGAACAGTACCTGACGCTGGCCATCGGTCGAATGGTCTGCAGCACCTCTATGTACGGGATCCGCCCGGAAAGTATGGAAACCTTCGGCTTTGAAGTGGGCGAAGGACGACTTTTGGAGGCAGGGGACAAGTACGCCGTGGTCTTCGGGCGCAACGTGGCCAGTTGGTTTTACAATCCCAGGCAGCAGCAGGGTTCCGGCTGGGGCGGCGGAGAACCCACGGTGGACGTGATCACCAGCGATCTGATCCTCACCGGCGACTGGAGCTACGGCACGCCCCAGGAAGGCGAAGGGGATATCCACTACGAGACGTACAAGGGTCAGGGCGTCGGCCTGCTGGCCGCGGAAAATGACGAATCCTCCTACCGGGCCTACATGAGCCTGGATGCGTTGAAGGAAATCCAGACGGAGATCCGCAAGGCCAACGGCGAAGTGATCAACGGCGGCAAGACCGTCTATCAGCAGGCATTGGTCTATGTGGATGACATCAACGATGTGGGTGGTGTATGCGACGTGATCCGGGATGAGATGGGCTTCGAGACCTACAGCCTCAACGACTGGCTGGAAAGCATGAAGGAAACGGCCGCCATGATCCAGGGCATTCTGGGCGGCATCGGCGCCATTTCCCTTCTGGTGGCTGCGCTGGGCATTGCCAACACCATGATCATGTCCATTTATGAACGGACCCGGGAGATCGGCGTCATGAAGGTGATCGGCGCCAATTTACGGGACATCCGAAAGATGTTCCTTCTGGAAGCCGGCATGATCGGTTTTCTCGGAGGACTGGCCGGGCTGGGCTTCAGTTATATCATCTCTTTAATGCTGAACACTGTATTGCTGCCTTTTATGCAGGGCTTTTTGGGATCCATGGGGAGCAGCGGATCCGTGGTGTCTGTGATTCCTTATTGGGTCAGCGGCAGCGCCCTCCTTTTCGCTACATTCATCGGTTTGGCGTCCGGGTATTATCCGGCCAAGCGGGCTATGAACCTGTCTGCGTTGGAAGGGCTCAAAAATGAATAGTTTCGCTTGACATTTCAAGCACTCTGGAATAATATAACCTTTGCGCTGCAGCAACAGCGCAAGTTTTCCAAAGGCACAGGCAGTTCTGCTGCCGCGGCCGAGCAGTTACAGTTTGCAGTGCTGAAACCGATGAGCGGCACTCATCAGAGTAGGCGCCGAACAAGATGGAAACCCCATCCCAGTAGGCAAGGAGGTCCAAATGTCATCTTACATTGCAAAACCTTCCGAGATCGAAAGAAAATGGTACGTGCTGGACGCAGAGGGAAAAACTCTGGGGCGTCTGGCCACGGAAGCCGCATCGATCCTTCGCGGAAAGAAAAAACCCACGTACACTCCGTTTCTGGATACCGGCGATTATGTGATCGTGATCAACGCCGAACTCATTCATGTAACGGGCAAGAAGAGAAAAGAAAAGATCTACAAGCACCACACCGGCTATCCGGGCGGTCTTCGGGAGATCACCTTCGAGAAGTTGCAGGCAAAGAAACCCGACGAAATTATCCGTCACGCTGTCAAGGGCATGATGCCCAAAGGGCCCCTTGGCAGACAGATGTATAAGAAACTGAAGGTTTATGCAGGTCCGGAACACAAGCACGAAGCGCAAAAACCGGAAATCTGGAATTTCTAAGCGAAGGGAGAAACTGAAATGGCTAAAATGCAATACTGCGGAACAGGCAGAAGAAAATCTTCCGTTGCCAGAGTACGACTGATTCCCGGCAAAGGAAGCATCACCATCAACAAAAAAGATCTGAACGACTATTTCGGCATGGAAATCCTGAAGCGCGAAGTCAGAAGGCCCTTGGGTCTTGTAGGCGCCGAAGCGAAATTCGACGTGGTTGCCACCGTCCACGGCGGGGGATTCACAGGACAGGCCGGCGCGCTGCGTCACGGCATTTCCAGAGCGCTTTGCGAAGCGGATCCCGAAAACCGCGGCGCCCTTAAAGCGGCCGGTTTCCTCACCCGCGACCCCAGAATGACAGAGCGGAAGAAGTACGGCTTAAAGAAGGCCAGAAAAGCTTCCCAGTTCAGCAAGAGATAATCCTGCAGATCCATATACAGATGCAAATATCCCGCAGCTCGCTGCGGGATTTGTATTGACAGTGAGGAGACGTTCGAGATATAATCTATCCATAATTTAAGTGTTTTTTGTGACTGACGGATCAGTGGTTACCACAAGGGAGCAAAAAACAGAAAACAAATGCCGACCGTCTGGGCAGTCCTGTGTGGCAATCCTTGTGATGCCAAAGGACTGTCCTTTTATTTATTGGCGAAGAGAGGGTGCATAATGAAAAAAATCGCAGTGATCATGGGGAGTACCAGCGATCTGCCCGTGGTGGAGAAGACGTTGGCGGTGCTCAGAGCTTACGACGTTCCCTTCAGTGTGCGGGTGCTTTCGGCCCACCGGTCGCCCCGGGCGGCCCAGGCCTTCGCAGAGTCAGCCAGAGGAGAAGGCTACGGCGTTTTGATCGCCGCCGCCGGAAAAGCCGCCCACCTGGCCGGCGCGCTGGCCGCCAACACCACCCTGCCCGTGATTGGGCTTCCCGTCAAGTCTTCCGAATTGGATGGACTTGACGCTTTGTTTTCCACAGTGCAAATGCCGTCGGGCATTCCGGTGGCCACGGTGGCCATCAACGGAGGGGCCAATGCAGCTCTGCTGGCTGTCCAAATCCTTGCCGTGGAGGACGGGGTGTTGGCCAAACGCCTGGATGAGGCCAGAGTCTCTGCCGCAGAGGAAGTCGCAGAGAAAGACAAAGCAATCGCTCAGCAGTATAGCAAGTGAGAGGACAAAAAAGGAGGCTGTTATGGAAAAGAGAGAGCAGATTTACGAAGGCAAGGCGAAAAAAGTCTATGCCACGGAGGACCCGAACTATTGCATCGTATCCTACAAGGATGATGCAACGGCATTCAACGGGTTAAAAAAAGGAACGATCCTCGGCAAAGGAGCCATCAACAACCGAGTGACCAATCATCTGATGCGCTTGATCGAACAAAGCGGAGTCCCGACCCATTACGTTCAGGAACTCAACGATCGGGAGACTGTCGTCAAGAGGGTGCGGATCATCCCGCTGGAAGTGATCGTCCGCAATCTCGCCGCAGGTTCCATGGCGAAAAGACTGGGCCTGGAGGAAGGTCTGGAACTGAAAAAACCCGTGCTGGAATTTTCTTATAAAAAAGACGAGTTGGGCGATCCCATGGTGAATGACGATCACATCCTGGCTTTGGCGTATGCCACGGAAGAGGATCTTAAGATCATCAAGGACTATGCGCAGCAGGTCAACAGGATCCTGTCGGATTATCTGGCGGAAGCCGGCATCCGGTTGGTGGATTTTAAGCTGGAGTTCGGGAAAACGGCGGACGGGACCATCGTTCTGGCCGATGAGATCTCTCCGGACACCTGTCGGTTCTGGGACAGCAAGACGAACGAAAAACTCGATAAAGATCGTTTCAGGAGAGATCTTGGGCAGGTGGAGGACGCGTATCAGGAGATCCTTCGCCGTCTGCTCGGCGCATAGCGGAAGAATCATTCGGGAGAATAGACATGTTCAATGAAATACATGAAGAATGCGGCGTATTCGGTGTTTACAGTCCGATTGCCAACGGCGTGGCGGATCTGGCGTATCTGGGGCTTTTCGCTTTGCAGCACAGGGGGCAGGAAAGCTGCGGGATCACCGTCAACGATGACGGGGTCTTCCGGACACATAAAGATCTGGGACTGGTGGAAGACGTTTTTTCCAAGGGAGAACTGGAACGGCTGGGTCAGGGCAGCATGGCGGTGGGACACACCCGCTACGGGACTACCGGCGGCAACGATCGGGCCAACTGTCAGCCTATCGTCGTAAACCACACCAAGGGACGCATGGCCATTGCCCACAACGGTAATCTGGTGAACACCTTCGAGCTTCGGACGGAACTGGAAGACTCCGGATCGATTTTCCACGGTTCCAGCGATACGGAAGTCATTTCCCATGTGATCACAAGAGAACGCATGAAATGCAACTCTATCGAAGAGGCGGTGAACCGATCCATGGACCGGCTCAAGGGCGCCTACTCCCTGGTGGTGATGTCTCCGGCCAAAATGGTGGCGGTCCGGGATGAATATGGATTTCGTCCCTTATGCTATGGGCAGACGGAAGACGGAACGTACATCGTAGCCTCCGAAAGCTGCGCCCTGGATGCCGTAGGCGCCACTATGGTGCGGGACATCCTTCCCGGAGAGATCGTAGTTTTCCAGAAGGACGGTGTCCGGTCCATCAAGGATCACTGCGGAAAGAAACCCAGCCGGTTCTGCGTATTTGAGCTGATCTACTTTGCTCGTCCCGACTCGGTGATCTCCGGCTGCTCGGTTCACGAAGCCCGACTGCGGGCCGGCGCTTGTTTGGCCTTGACGCATCCGGTGGATGCTGATGTGGTGATCGGCGTACCGGATTCGGGCCTGGATGCGGCCTTGGGCTATTCAAAGCAGTCCGGGATTCCTTACGGGGTCGGTTTCATCAAAAATCGGTACATTGCCAGAACGTTCATTTCTCCGGGACAAAAATCCCGGGAAGCAAAGGTGCGGATCAAGTTGAATCCTCTGGCAAAGACCGTACGAGGCAAACGGGTGGTGCTGATCGACGATTCCATCGTGCGCGGCACCACCAGCGCCCGCATCGTGGGCTTGCTCCGAGATGCGGGGGCTACGGAAATTCATTTCCGTTCGTCTGCCCCGCCGTTTCTCAACCCCTGCTATTACGGCACCGACATCGATTCCCGGGAGCATTTGATCGCATGCAATCACAGCATAGAGGAGATCCGTGCCATGATCGGCGCCGATTCGCTGGGCTACCTGGATCCGGCGGATCTGCCCAAGCTGTCGGGGGACAGCGCCGTAGGCAGCTGCTGTTCGGCCTGTTTTACAGGGGAATATCCCACGGAGATCCCCGCGCATCACAGCAAAATGCGCTTTGAGGGCAAGATTTCGGAGAATAAGCAGAAAAAAAAGGACGGAGCAACCGATGAACAAGAGTCAGAGTGACAGTTATAAAAAAGCCGGCGTGGATATCACGGAAGGATATCGGGCTGTGGAGCTGATGAAGAAGCACGTAGCCAGGACCATGATCCCCGGCGCCGATGAAGGCCTGGGCGGCTTTGGCGGTCTGTTCGCGCCCGATCTGAAGGGCATTTCTGCGCCGATCCTGGTCAGCGGCACCGACGGTGTGGGAACGAAGCTGAAGCTTGCGTTCCTGATGGATCGCCACGACACCGTGGGCATCGACTGTGTGGCCATGTGTGTCAATGACGTCATATGCTGCGGCGCCAGACCGCTCTTCTTTTTGGACTATATTGCTCTGGGGCGGAATGTGGCGGAAAAAGTGGCGGAGATCGTGGGCGGCATCGCCGATGGCTGCGTGCAAGCCGGTTGCGCCCTGATCGGCGGCGAGACGGCGGAAATGCCCGGATTCTATCAGGACGGGGAATACGATCTGGCAGGTTTTTCCGTTGGATTGGTGGACCGGAGCCGTATTCTGGACAAAGAGCGGGTGCGGCCCGGCGATGTGATCCTGGGCCTTCCGTCTTCCGGGATCCACTCCAACGGGTATTCTCTGGTGCGCAAAATTCTGGATGTGGAACATGCAGACCTGAACGCCCCGCTGGAAGCTTTGGACGGGCGTGCTTTGGGTGACGTACTGCTGGAACCTACGCGCATTTATGTGCGGCCGGTGCTGGAACTGCTCTCTCGTGTCAGCGTACGGTCCCTGGCCCACATCACCGGAGGCGGATTTTATGAGAATATTCCCCGGAGCCTCCCGGCGGGCACAGCCGTCAGGATCCAACGATCTTCCTTGGATATCCATCCGATATTCGAGCTGATCCGCCGGACCGGAAATATCCCGGAGCGGGATATGTTCAACACCTTCAACATGGGCGTGGGCATGACGGCCATCGTGGCTGCGGAAGACGCAGAAGAAGCCCTGCGTGTGCTGGCAAAGGAGGGACTGACGGCCCGGGCGATCGGGGAAGTGATCTCCGGAGAAAAGGAAGTGGTCTTTTGCTGAACCCACAGATGCCTATACGCATTGCCGTATTGATTTCCGGCGGAGGAACGAACCTTCAGGCCTTGTTGGATGCCCAGTCTGCCGGCGCGCTGTCCAGCGGACGCGTCGAGTTGGTGGTATCAGACAGAGAAGGCGCCTACGGGTTGGAGCGTGCCGAGAAGAGCGGCTGCGAAGCTGTGGTCGTGAGACGCAGAGGAGTGGAGCAAGCCGTTTTTGAAGAGGAACTTCACAGTGTTCTGGACCGGGCACAGATCGATCTGGTGATTTTGGCGGGATTTCTGTGCATCCTGAGCTCGGATTTTGTTAAAAAGTATCCGGACAGGATCCTCAATGTGCACCCTGCGTTGATCCCTTCTTTCTGCGGAGAAGGGTATTACGGCCTGCGGGTCCACGAGGCGGCTCTGGCCTATGGCGTCAAGGTGACCGGCGCCACTGTACACCTTGTAAACGAAATTCCGGATGGAGGGCGAATCCTGCTGCAGAAAGCGGTGGAGGTTCGAGAGGATGATACCCCTCAAACGCTGCAGCGGCGGGTCATGGAAGAAGCGGAATGGATCCTGTTGCCCCGGGCGGCGGAAATGATGGCAGCACAGCTGCTGAAAGAGAAACGGAGCAAAGCCCATGATGAATCGATTTGAGAAACGATCTCTGCCTGCGTTGCTGGCCGGCAATCCCTATCCGGGAAGAGGCCTTGCCATGGGGTGCGCGCCGAATGGACAAAATGCGGTTTTTGTCTATTTTATCATGGGCCGCAGCGCCAACAGCCGGAATCGCGTCTTTGAAGAAAAAGAACAGGATTTGTTCACCCGGCCTTTCGATCCGTCGAAGGTGGAGGATCCTGCCCTGATCATCTATGCGCCGCTCCGGGCGTTGGTTCTGCCCGATCGGTACAGTCTCATCCTGACCAACGGAGATCAGACTGACACGATCTTCCATGCGCTGCGACAGGGAGGATCCTTTGAACAAGCTTTAGAAACCCGGTGCTTTGAACCCGACGGGCCCAACTTTACGCCCAGGATCAGCGGTCTGGCGGAATGGACGAACGGCGGGGAGAAAAGCTACCGCCTGAGCATCCTTAAAAGCGCGGATCCGGAGGGAACGGGCTGCCTGCGTCAGACGTTTTCCTATCCGATGCTGCCGGGGATCGGACATTTCATTTCCACGTATGTGACGGACGGCGCGCCGCTTCCTTCCTTCGAAGGCGAACCGGTGCGCATCGATATTCCCGGAGATGCGGAAGGCTTTGCCCGGGATCTGTGGGAGAGTCTGGACCCGGATAATAAGATTTCCCTGTATGTGCGCAGCGTAGATTTTGCCACAAGAAAGACGCAAAACGTAATGATCAATCGACACGGGCGATAAAGAGGAGAAAGCGATGAAAGAACTGGAACTGAAATACGGCTGCAACCCCAATCAGAAGCCTGCCCACGTGTTTATGGGCAACGGCGAAGCGCTACCCTTTGAAGTCCTGTCGGGTCGGCCCGGATACATCAACCTGCTGGATGCCCTGAACAGCTGGCAGCTTGTGAAGGAGCTGAGTGAAGCGTTGGAGTTGCCTGCCGCCACGTCCTTCAAGCACGTGAGTCCTACCTCCGCCGCCGTGGGAATCCCGTTGCCGGAAGGATTGCTTCGGGCAGTTTTTGCCGACGGCATATCCGGCGTGAACAGCTCGCCGCTGGCCTGTGCCTATGCCCGGGCAAGGGGCACGGACCGGATGTCTTCCTTCGGGGATTTTATTGCGCTGAGCCACCCCTGCGACATCGCCACAGCTCGGCTGATCCTGCCGGAGGTGTCCGACGGCATCATTGCGCCCGGATATGAACCGGAGGCTTTGGAGCTTTTGAAAACAAAGCGAAAGGGGAATTATACGATTTTGCAGATGGATCCGTCCTATGTGCCTGTAACGGAAGAGAGCAAGCAGGTCTTCGGCGTCACGTTCCGCCAGCGGCGGAACGATTGCCGGATCGACCGGGATATTCTGAACGATGTGGTCACGGAGAACAAACAGCTGCCGGCGGAGGCCCTGCGAGATCTGATCGTTGCCCTGATCACGCTCAAATACACCCAGTCCAATTCCGTTTGTTTTGCCAAAGACGGCCAGGCCATCGGCGTGGGAGCGGGACAGCAGTCCCGGATCCACTGCACCCGGCTGGCGGCCGGCAAAGCGGATCTTTGGCATCTGCGGCAGCACGATAAGGTGCTGGCGCTGCCGTTTCTTGAGGGGATCGGCCGCCCGGTGCGCGATAATGCGATCGACGTGTATTTATCGGACAACAGCGATGAAATCCTGAGCGAAGGCGCCTGGCAGAACGTGTTTTCCCTCCGACCGGAGCCATTGACAGCAAGCGAAAAGAGATCGTATCTGGACGGAGTCCGGGGTGTGGCGCTGGGCAGCGACGCATTCTTCCCCTTCGAAGACAATATTCGTCGCGCCGCGGCCAGCGG
>JAQUXD010000133.1 GCA_028692535.1 Eubacteriales bacterium
CGCTTTACCCAAAGGAATCCTTGATGCTATAATTGCCAAATGAAACAAGGAGGCTTATAATATGAAAAAACAATATCTTACGCTCATGATCCTGGCGGTACTCCTGCTCTTTTCCGCTTGCGGCGGCACAGCGGCCGATGCAGACAGCGAGAACGCCGATACCACCTTTTTAGGTGATATCATTACGACTGATATCGACGGTAACACCGTAGATGGCAGTATTTTCGAAAATCACAAGTTGACGATGGTCAATTTCTGGTCCACAACCTGCGGGCCATGCATCAGAGAGATGCCTGATCTGGCAGAATTGCACACGGCGCACGAAGGATTTCAGGTCGTAGGAATCGTTCTCAATATTGCTGAAACGAATATGGACCAGCTGCCTACCGTGCTGGACATCGTCGGTCAAACGGGCGCCGATTACCCGCACCTTGCCGTATCGGAGAGCTTGTACGAGGCAAAAGTCAAAGACATCCAATATGTGCCGGAGACCATTTTTGTGGATTCGGCAGGCAATCAGGTAGGAGAGGCCTATGTGGGGGCAAAAGAATACGATGCGTGGAATGAGATCATAGAGGAATTGCTGCAAGAGGTAGAGTAATGTCCAAAGCTTTTCGAAAGTTCAAAGCACCGATCCTGCTGGGCGCCGGAATCCTTTTTCTTGTGATCGGTGCTTTTCGGGGCGAAGTTCTTGTTGTGCTGCAAAAAGCCGTCATCATCTGTCTGGAGTGTGTAGGCATTGGCTAAACACAGTAAAAAATTATTGCGAACAGGCGTACAGACAGCTTTTACTGCTCTTTCGAACGGTTATCTGGTCGGTTTTCTGCAAGGTAAAATATATACCGGCCCTACAAAAGCGTTGTGCCTGCCCGGTTTAAACTGTTACTCCTGTCCCGGCGCTCTGGGATCCTGCCCCATCGGATCGCTCCAGGCTGTGCTGGGCAGCCGCCAGTTTTCCGTATCGTTTTATGTACTGGGCTTTCTAATGGCTGTAGGCGCTCTGTGGGGCCGTTTTGTGTGCGGTTGGCTGTGCCCTTTCGGCCTGGCTCAGGATTTGATCTACAAGATCCCTTTCCCGAAAAAGCTGAAAAGCATTCCGGCCGACCGTTATCTGAAAGCTCTCAAGTACGTGATGCTGGCAGTATTCGTCATTTTGCTTCCGCTCTTTGCCGTCGACGTGACGGGAATGGGCGATCCCTGGTTCTGTAAATATGTCTGTCCCTCGGGGACGCTCATGGCCGGGCTGCCGCTTTTGGCAGCCAACACAGCGCTTCGCTCCGCAGTCGGGTGGCTCTTTGCCTGGAAATCGGCAATCTTGGCAGTGATTCTTTTCTTGTCCTTGCTGATTTGCAGACCCTTCTGCCGCTATCTGTGCCCTCTGGGCGCGCTGTACGGGTTTATGAATAAGGCATCCTTTTATCGGTTGATCCTTAATAAGGACCTCTGCATTCACTGCGGGAAATGTGAAGAAGCCTGCGACCTGGGTATTCCCGTACTTACAAATCAGAACAGCATGGAGTGCATCCGTTGCGGCGACTGTAAAAACGTCTGCCCTACCGGCGCGCTGCACAGCACACTGGATCAACTTTGGGCACAAAAAAACAGGACCGGTATTTCCGGCCGGTCCGCTTCTTCAAAATAGTTCACTCCACTTTTCGGACCTGCACCAAATTGGTGTGCTGGGGATTTCCTTTCGCCAGCGGTGTGGGTCTCGACGAGGTCAGCACATTCAGGCAGCCCCGCTCGTCAGCTCCGTCGGAGGCAGGGTTGAACCACCCACCTTCGCTGAGTGCCACGACGCCTTTCATGATCCGGTCGGTAACCAGCGCCGGAATGCGCACGCACCCCCTATCGTTGTAGACTTCCAGCAATTCTCCGTTTTGGATCCCCCGCGCTTCAGCATCCTGAAGATGGATCCATACAGCAGGTGGCTCCAGTTCTTCCATGAGTGCATTGTTTTCATGGATGGAGTGGCACCGTCTTTTCGTATGATAGCCGATCAGTTGTAGAGGATATTTTTCCTTCAGAGGATCTTCCGGCCCTTCGGCACAGGCAACATAGCGCGGAAGACCGGGGATCTCTTCCGGATTGCCCATGTCATAGAGTGTTTTAGAAAAAATCTCGATCTTACCCGATGGCGTATCAAAGCGTCCTTTGTTTTTAATAGTTTCCTGAAATGCGATATGCGGGGTTCCTGCCTGAAACACAAAACAGCCAGCCTTTTTGAATTCCTCTAAAGGCGGCAACTCCGGCTCTGACTTACGGGCATCATCGTATAAGAATCTCATCCACTCTTCCTGGGTTGCTTTTCCGTCCGTGAAATCCTCTTCCAAACCCAAAGCAGCGGCTGTTTCCCGGATCCAAAGGTACTCAAATCGGCTGCCGAAAAGCGGTTCCATGCAGCGATGATTATAAAGCAGATAATTGTCCGTTACCCAGGGCGGTACGATATTGTCCACCTCAAAAAAAGAGGGCGCCGGCAAAAGAAGATCGGCAAATCGGGCGCCGGAGGTCATGAACACATCGGAAACCACCAGCAGCTCCACTTTCTGTTCATCCGACAGCAATTCCACCGTATGATTGACATCGGAATGCTGTGTCAAGAGCAGTCCGTTGGCCAGATTGAAAATGAGCTTGATGGAAGCGTCCAGCTTTTCCACGCCGGTGACGCCGTCGTCTTTGGGCGTCATGCTACCGGCATCATTCACAGCTTTTGTCCAGAGAAAGGACGGGATCGATCCTTTGTAAGGATTGTCGATGGCCGCAAAATCAGGCAGCAAATGCGTGGGAATCCAAGGCGTACCGCCACTGCTTCCCCCGCTTTTTCCCACATTCCCGGTAATACAGGCAAGCGCCGCAGTGCTGCGGTAAAACTGCTCTCCGTTTCCTGTGCGTTGGGGGCCCAGTCCGGGCATCAGACAAGCCGGCTTGGTCCGGGCATATTGTTCGGCAAGCTTACGGATCACATCTGCCGGCACGCCGGTGATTTCCCGGGCCCATTCGGCGGTTTTTTCCACGCCGTCCTTTTCTCCGGAAAGATAGGCATAATAGCTTTCACCGGCAGGGACGCCAGCCGGCATATGCGCTTCGTCGAAACCCAGACAGAATTCATCCATGAACTTCTGATCCTGAAGACCGCTCTTCCATATATGCCAACACATAGCGTCTGCCAGAGCGGAGTCGGTAGAAGGCTTGATCGGGATCCATTCATCTGCATACGTAAGGACCGATTCGCTTTTCCTGGGATCGATCACGACAATGGGAATGCCCTGCTCCTTTGCCTTGGAAAGCGTCCGGTTAAAGAACGGCCCGAAGTAATTGGCCGAAGGATTATGGCCCCAGAGTATGATCATGCCGGCATGGAGAAGATCCTCCTCGGTATGACCGCACTCGATTGTACCGTATACGTAGGGCATTACATAGTTGGCGCAGGCGGCGCTGTAGTAGTTGTAGTAATTCAGATAGCCGCCGTTCAGACCCAGAAGCCGCTTCATAAAGCGGTCTCCGCGCAACAGAGCCGATACGCCGGAAGCCGGCGTGACAAAGCGAGAAGAAGGGCCGTAAACCTCTCCGGTTTTACGAATCGCCTGCGCGATTTTTCCCACCGCCTCATCCCAGGTGATCCTCCGGAACCTGCCTTCACCGCGTTCGCCCGTGCGCTCCATGGGGTAGCGAAGCCTGTCTGCAGTCAGGAACGTCTGCCGATAAGCCCGTCCTCTGGAACAACCCGTAAACGGCAGAACCGAGGTGTCCGGCGTGATCTCCAGAACACATCCCTCCTGGACTCTTGCACTCATCAGGCACTTTGCGCCGCAGTCATTGAAGCTGGCGATCGCAATCTGCCGCTCCGGTTCCATGGCGATCGGCGCGCCTTCCTTCCAATCGGCTGA
>JAQUXD010000134.1 GCA_028692535.1 Eubacteriales bacterium
TTCCTGTATAACTTTTCACGCTATTTAATCGGCTTTGCACCGATACAGGCCTTTCGCGGCGCGATCGGTGCAGAATCGGCCGCCGGTTGGCCTCAAGGGCACTTTTCAGTGCCCTTGCTCCTTCTATATAAGCGGCTTTGCACCGATACAGGCCTTTCGCGGCGCGAGCGGTGCAGAATCGGCCGCCGGCTGGCCTCAAGGGCACTTTTCAGTGCCCTTGCTCCTTCTATTTGAGCAGTTTAGCATCGATACAGGCCTTTCGCGGCGCGGGCGGTGCGGCCGGATCTCAATGCCCGGAGGGCATCCGGCCGGGATTCTAACGCCTTCGGCGGCGGTCAGCCTTTCTTCCGGCTAAAGTACCGCACATTGCTCCACAGAATAAACCCAAAGAGCAGGAACCCGGCATAGCCGTTGATGGTGAGCACCAGGTTCACCAGGCGATTGAAGGGAATTTTCAGGGCGGTAAAGATCCCGGCCGCTGTCAGGAGGACTGCGGCGGTGTTGTATGTCTTGGAGTGCTCGGGGGCGATGCGGTTGCTGAGGGTCCAGAGCAGCGGCGTCGCGGTGCTGAAGATCCCCAGGAAGATGACGATGGAATAAAGTGATGCAAAGGTGTGGTTGATGTCGTTGAGCATGAGCAGGACAGGCACTTGGGACAACCCCACCAATTCGATGTTGGCCAGCAGCGCCAGGGTGACGCAGCTGACTGCCAGAGAGAAGCCGATCACGCCGACGGCTGTTCCGATCCGGGCGTCCCACTTGTTCTTTTCCGTTCTGCCGATGGCGCTGAAAAAGCCTGCCAGCATCAGCATGTTGAAGCCGCAGTAGGTGGCGGCGGCGAAAAGCCAGTTCCTGCCCGCCGCCATCACGCCGATTTCGCCCACGATCCGATGGCCTTCCAGGATGCCGGTCTTCCCGTACTTCAGCCCCAGGAAAGAGGCGCCGATGGCCATCACGGCGATGAGGGGGCCGATGGAGCCCAGAACGTCCACCATTTTCTTGAGGCCCAGCAGCACGGTGAGGCAGGCCAGCAGGCCCACGACGGTGGCGCCCAGGGCTTCGCTGAGCCCGTACTGCTGCCGGATGGTGGCGCCGGCCCCTGCCAGCATCAGGATGAAGGCGGAGAAGCAGAATACTGTGGCAAAGAAATCAAAATAGACGCCGAAGAATCTGCCGCTGAAGTAGCGGAAGACGTGGGCGTCTTTTTCAAATCGGCCGATGCGTCCGGCTTCCACGAAGTTCACGTTTACATAGATGTTGAACAGCATAAAAAACAGGATGCCCAGCAGGCCTTTCAGACCAAAGGCTGCGTAGAACTGCAGCGTCTCCTGCCCTGTGGCAAAGGCAGCTCCGATACAAAAGGAAATAAAGGAACCGCCCACGAGAAAGATTCTTTTCGCGCTGAGATCCGACCGTTTCATAGAACACCTCGCCTCTAATATATCACCGGGGCAGGAAATTTCAAGGGGGACAGTCAACAAATGTCAGCGCAGACTTGACAAGTACAAATGTTTGACTTTTTGCCTTGAAAAGCACATAATGTCATTACAGATAAGTGCGGCATGGTGAGCTTTTATGTAACAGAGAGGCGCCCATATGGAAATAAAGCGTAACTTATATTTAGATCAATTGGCGCTCAAAAGGCATAATGGTCTGATTAAGGTTATTACCGGTATTCGCAGATGTGGTAAATCATATCTGTTGTTCACTTTGTTTAAAAGCTTTCTGCGAAACAATAGTGTGAATCAATCTCATATCATCGAAATGGCGTTTGATTCATACGAAAACAAGAAGTACAGGGATCCTGATGTGCTCTATCCATACATCAAAAGCCTCATTGTTGATGATGATATGTACTATGTGTTACTGGATGAGGTTCAACTTCTCGGAGAATTTGAATCCGTTCTCAATGGACTGATGCGAATCAGCAATGTGGATGTTTACGTTACCGGCAGCAACGCAAAATTTCTTTCCAAAGACATCATAACAGAATTCCGTGGACGCGGTGACGAATTGCATATGGCACCCTTAAGTTTTGACGAGTTTATGTCGATCTACGATGGAAACAAGTATGATGGATGGAACGAATATATGCTTTACGGAGGCCTGCCGTCTGTTGTGCTTCTAAATACACCGGAACAGAAAATCGACTATCTTAAAAAATTGTTTACCGAAACCTACATCAACGATATTGTCGGAAGACATCAGGTGAAACATAAAGACGAATTGGAGGATCTAATCAATATATTATCTTCCTGTATAGGCTCCCTGACAAATCCCAACAAGCTTTCCAACACATTCAAAAGCGTAAAAAATGTTACGATCAGTCCGAAAACGATCAAAAATTATATAGACTATTTGAGCGATGCGTTTATCATCGACAGCGCAGTCCGATTTGATATCAAAGGCAGGAAATATATCGGCACACCGCTGAAATATTACTTCAGTGACATCGGGCTTCGAAACGCGCGGATCAATTTTCGGCAGATCGAAGAAACACACACAATGGAAAACATAATTTACAATGAACTAAAAAAAAGAGGCTTCAATGTAGACGTAGGGGTAGTAGTGGTCAACACAAGAAACGAACAGAGCAAAAAAGTGCGAACGCAATATGAAGTGGATTTTGTCTGCAGCAAAGGTTCAAAGCGGTACTATTTGCAATCTGCTTTTGCCTTGCCGGACAATATGAAAGTTCAACAGGAACAAAGACCTTTTGCTTATATCGATGATTCTTTTAAAAAGATTATTGTCGTTAAGGATACGCCTTCGTCATGGTATAGCGAAGAAGGTATCCTTGTGATGAGTATTTTTGATTTTTTATTGGATCCGGATAGTCTGCAGATCTAAGGGATCGAAAATGGACATGGATTGAATACCTTCCGCTTTATCTTGCACGGAAAACCAAAGAATTACTTTGATGGTATGAAAGGACAAACAGCAATGGACAAATCAGCAATGTTTACCCTCACCTACGGCCTCTTTGCGGCCGGCGTCGAGGAAGGTGGAAAGAAGAACGCCTGCATCATCAACACGGCGATCCAGGCGACCTCCGATCCCATGCGCATGCACGTGACGATGATGAAGAGCAATCTCACCACGCAATTGATTCGGAAAAAAGGCAGTCTTACGGTTTCGGTGCTGTCCCTGGACTGCCCGCTGGAGGTGGTCGCCTCCTTCGGCATGCGCAGCGGACGGGACTGCAACAAATGCGAGGGGGGAGGCTTCGAGAACGACAGCAACGGCAATCCGTATCTGACCCAAAACACCATCGCCTACATGAGCCTGAACGTGGCCTCCATGATCGACCTGGGGACGCATAACCTGTTTATTTGCGATGTGATCGAAGCGGAAAAACTGGGCGCCGGGCAGCCCATGACCTACGCGGACTACCGGGCGCTGAAAACCGGCGGGTCCGTTGCCAAGGCTGCGGACAAGAAGACGGACGCGCCCAAGAAAAAGACCTGGGTCTGCTCCGTATGCCACTATGTCTACGACGGCGACATCCCCTTCGAAGATCTGCCCGACGACTACAAGTGTCCCGTGTGCGGGCAGCCGAAGTCGGTGTTCGTGGAGGAAGTATAGGGAACCGCAATGAGTACCGAACAGTACATGATATTTTCATTGATCGCCGTCATGCTGCTCTTTTTCGTATGGGGAAAGTGGCGCTATGATGTCGTGGCCCTGGCGACGCTGCTCCTGGCCGGTCTTTCGGGCCTGGTGCCCGTGGAGGAGGTTTTTGACGGATTCAGCAATCCCGCGGTGATCACGGTCGCCGCCGTACTGGTCGTGAGCAAGGGCCTGGAAAACGCCGGCGTCGTGGAGGTGATCGCAAAGGCTCTGAACAAGGCGGGAGACAGGCCTCTG
>JAQUXD010000022.1:0-3137 GCA_028692535.1 Eubacteriales bacterium
CGGGCTTGCGATACGAATTTTGAGGGGCAGGAAAGGATCCGTCAGCTTTTGCTGAACAAGCCGGAAAAATACGGAAACAACCTGACACATGTGGACAGTATTTACCGGGAAATGATTCAGGACATTGCCAGCGTCGTACAGGGTTGGAGCGATGCCCGAGGCGGGCATTACAGCTTCGGCATCGATTCCCAGACCATGAACATTCCCCATGGCTCCGTCACGGGGGCGCTTCCGGACGGAAGGCTTGCCGGCGAACCGCTTTGCGACGCTGCGTCTCCCATGATGGGCAGGGACATACAAGGGCCTACCGCCACCGTAAAATCCGTTGCCTCTGTGGAACCGGAACGATTGGAGGAAGGCGCTCTGTTCAACCTGCGCTTTGATCCCAGGGGGGTTCAGGGCGAAAGCGGCCTGAACATTATCGAAGGTGTCATCAAGACCTTCTTCGAAAGCGGCGGCCAGCATATTCAGATCAACGTCGTGGACACGGAAACTCTTCTGGATGCGCAGGAAAACCCTGAAAATTACAGAGGGCTCATGGTTCGCGTGGCCGGCTACATGGCATACTTTACAGACCTTGATCGAAGCGCCCAGAACGCCATCATCGGCCGGACTGCGCATTTGTCATAACAGTTGGATTGTTGTTAACAGAAGGTTTGTAGAAAGATCTGAATGTCAAATACGGAGGTATGTATGAAAGTTTTTATCAGTGCGGATATCGAGGGGATCACCACAACAACGTTCTGGTCTGAAACAGAACCGGAAAATCCCGAGTACAAGGCTCACGCCGAGCAGATGACAAAGGAAGTCCAAGCCGCCTGCCAGGGCGCGCTTGAAGCCGGAGCAACGGAAATCGTCGTACGGGACGCCCACGGCTATGCGAACAATATCGACATCCGTGCGTTGCCCAAAGAGGCAAAGCTTATTCGGGGATGGTCCGGACATCCGTACATGATGGTATTCGGCATCGATCATACATTCGACGCAGCCGTCTTTATCGGATATCATTCCGCTGCGTCCAAAAGAGGAAACCCAATGTCGCATACGGAAAGTCTGCGTCCTCTCTATGTAAAAATCAACGGCAGGCTCGCCAGCGAATTTATGCTGTTCAGCTATGCAGCAGCTTTGGAGAAAGTGCCGACCGTATTTTTATCAGGCGACAAACAGCTCTGTGAGGATTCAAAAGACTTGCATCCGGGGCTGATCACTTGCCCTGTAAAAGAAGGCTTTGGTGAAGCGATCATCCATGAAAACCCTGTCAACATGTTAAATAACATCAAAAGCGGAGTTCGTCAGGCTCTGGATCAGATTCAAGAGCATGGACTGGCGGTGCTGCCGGATCGTTTTGAGTTGGAAATCTGCTACAAAGATCATGTGAAAGCGGAGAAATTTTCTTACTTTCCGGGCGTCGAAAGGGTGAACGACAATACGATCCGATTCATAACGGACGATTATTTTGAGCTGCTGCGTGTCTTTAGCTTTGTCAATTGAACAGAGATCTGTTTGTTGAACCGGGGAGGCGATCCTATGAGCGATATCAAGGAAACCGTACGAAATCAGCGAGACTACTACGATACGGGCGCAACCAAAGACCTCAGCTTTCGCCTGCGGCAGCTTGGTTTGCTGAAGCGTGCCATTCAGGCGCATGAACAGGAAATCATAGACGCGCTTCGGAAGGATCTCAACAGGGATCCTTTCGATGCCTATGCGGCGGAGATCGGGATCGTGCTGGAAGAACTGAATCACTTGATTCGCCATCTTCCGAAGTGGGGTGTAAAAAAGAGGGTCAGGACTTCGCTGGCAAACTTCCTCGCCTCCAGCTACATCTATCCGGAGCCCTATGGGATCGCGCTGATCCTGTCGCCCTGGAATTATCCTTTTCAGCTGGCGATGTCTCCTTTGGCCGGAGCGATCGCCGCGGGAAACTGCGCCGTTGTAAAGCCTTCCGCATATTCTTTCCACACCTCTAAGGTCATCGAAAAGGTGATCAAGGTTTGTTTTGAAGAAGAATACATCGCAGTGGTGCAAGGCGGTCGGGAAGCGAATCAAAGCCTGCTGGACGAGAAGTTCGATTATATTTTCTTTACGGGCAGCGTAGCCGTGGGGAAAACCGTCATGGAAGCAGCCTCCAGACATCTGACGCCCGTTACGCTGGAACTGGGCGGAAAAAGTCCCTGTATCGTAGATGAAACGGCAAACCTGAAGCTGGCCGCCAAGCGCATCGTCTGGGGCAAATTTATCAATGCAGGGCAGACCTGTGTGGCACCGGATTATCTGATGGTCCATCATTCTGTCAAAAGGAAACTGATCGACGAGATCAAGAGTGTCATTGAATCATTCTACGGTCCGGAAGCCGGAGGTATGGAAAGCTTTCCGAAGATCATCAACGAAAAGCATTTCAACCGACTAGTGCGCCTGATGGAAAACGAAGACATCCTTCTTGGGGGCAATGCAGATCCGTCAGCACTGAAGATCGAACCCACACTGGCGGACCACGTCAATTGGGACAGCCCATTGATGCAGGGAGAGATCTTCGGCCCGATCCTGCCTATCATGGAATTTGATGATTTGGCAGAAGTGATCCTGGAAGTGAATCAGCACCCAAAGCCTTTGGCACTCTATTATTTTACCGGGAGAAAGGACAGAGAAGAAAAGGTTTTAGGAGATATTTCTTTCGGCGGCGGTTGCATCAACGATACGGTGATGCACCTGGCAAGCATTTATCTGCCTTTCGGCGGAGTCGGCGAGAGCGGCATGGGACAATATCACGGGAAGTCCAGCTTCGATACCTTTACGCATTACAAGAGTATTCTCAATAAGTCGAATCTGATCGATGTTCCGCTCCGCTATCCGGGGCACAAACACATCGGTCTGGTTAAAAGGATCATGAAATAGAGCAGTATTTATGTGGCTGCTTTTGAATGATGTGCCGGATCAAACTTCCGGTAACTGTTCTTGCCGCTTTTCTTTGCCAGATACATGGCTGAATCCGCATATTCGATCAGATCATAGACTTCTCGGGTATCCTGCCCGTATACAGCCATTCCTGCGCTGCAGGTGATTTCCGCTTCCGCTTTCCCCACATCGATAGGCTCTCGCAGCACGATGTCTCGAATGTTCTTCCAGATCGATTCGAT
>JAQUXD010000022.1:3237-18094 GCA_028692535.1 Eubacteriales bacterium
ATGGGTTGATACCAATAGGGCCGGATGATCGAGCCATCCGGTCCGCAGGAAATCAGGAACGCAGTCTGTTCTGAATGCATGAGGGCCTCCGTTTCTTACGACTGATCTGAGAATGCGGTTTTTGCCCAACGAATCATTTCGGAAAAGGTCGGTGTATAATAATCCACATCCCATTTTTCCCAGAGCCCGCTTGTACTGAAAAAAGCTTGTCCGCCCACGATGATCCGAATGGATGGAAATTCAGTGCGAATGGCGCGCACCGTTTCTTCGCATTCGGGAAGGTGGGGCGGCATGGTCACTGTCAGGGCAACAAGATCCGGTTTGTATTCGGAAAGTGCTTTAAGCAGTGCCGCGCGCGGCAGAGCAGCGCCCAGATAGTAGGTGTCCCAGCCATGATATTCGAAAACATCCGAGAGCATCCGTGCGCCGATCTCGTGTAGTTCGCTGCCGACAGCGCACACTACCAGCGTCCGGCCGATCCGGGGGCGCGAAAACAGATCATCGTAAAAGAGTGGGAGTATGGATTGAGTGACAGAGGTGATGTAGTGCTCTTTGTCCACGGTGATGCGATTTTGATGCCACAGCTCGCCCACCTCGTGGAGCACTGCGGAAAGGATCTCCTCGTAAATCACAGGAAGGTCGATACCGTTCTGTCGAGCTTCCTTGATGATTTCATGCGCTTGCTCAGTCTTGCCGACCAATAAGGCATCCAGATAAGCTTTGCGGATCGCACCATAGGGACCTTCACGAAAAGAACCGGAATGCGGAATATTCGTGACAGCTTCCCGCGTGATGCGAATGGCTTTCCGAAGATAGTCCTGAGCGTTGCTCCGCCCGGCTTCATCCAGGATGCGATCGGGCAGAAGCGCCAATTGCTCCGACAGGATCTGATAGTGATCCGTCATTTGCCTGCTGATCCGGTCTCGATCCAGGTCCTTCATCAGACTGCACAAGAGTTCGAAAAGCCAGAGAGCATAAGCTTCGAATATTTTCTCGTCTCCGAAATGAACGGCTGTCAGGAGATAACTGATATTATAGATGATGTCGTCGTACATCAGTTTGCGACGGCGCTCATCCATTTCTTTTTCAAGGACAGGATCACGTCTGAAGTGTTCCTGAAAGACCTCCCGGGCCGCTTCCAGCAGCACGGGATCCGTATAACTCATCAGCATACTCATCGGGAACTCCTATCTTCGCCAGGGGATTCGATATCCGTGTTGTTAAGGTTATCATACCTAAAAACTCATGAAGTGTAAACTGCGGAAACGGATGACAATTTATAGTATTATGCGGTATAGTGACAATAGAGGAGGAGCTTCGCGGCATCTATGAGGAGATCAACTGCATTTATCATGATTGTCATGACAGCAGGCGCCATCGCGTCGCTTTTTGGACGTATATGGTATATACTGGCTGTAAGCGCCGGGCTGCTGGGCGTCCTGGTCGGCGGACTTTTCGGAAGGACGTCTTTTCGTGAATGTGGATTGGCTCCTGCTGATATCGCGGCAGGCTTGACGGCAAGAAAAAACCTGCTGCTGGCGGTTGTTCCGGTGGTGCTGATCGCGGGTGAGGTATGGATCGGCGTTCAGCTGTATTCCGACTATATCCGATGCGGCCTAGCCATTTGGGACCATCAACTGGTCTTTACCGGGACGGCAACATTGGTGCTGCATATCCTGTTCCTGACGATGCTCGAAGAAATTCCGTGGCGCTGTTATTATCAATTGAACATCGGGCAGAATTTTCCGGGTATTGCCGCATTGATCCTTCCGGCCACATGGATCACCCTTTGGGTTATGCCTTTGTATGGCACGTCGGCTTCGGTGATTTGTCTGCTGGGATTTTTTATCAGGAGATTGATTTGGGGATATTTATACGCCGAATCGGGGTCGGTTCTCATCGTAATTATTTCCCATTGGATCACAACGCTGTTCTATCTGGTTCTGCTTGTGGGGATATAAGCAAACCATACACATCAAGGAGGGTATTATGGAGTCCAACAGATTAAAAATCAGACCGTCTGTATTCGAAGACTGCAAACTGTTTGCGAAGTGGGAATCGCTGCCATCGGTCCGTACAAGTTTCACAATGAATGATGACTGGGATTATAACCATATCGCGCCGCAGTTTGTTTTACACAGCCTGGACAAAACACGATTGCAGATGACGATCCTGCTGAAAGAGACCGGCGAACCGATCGGACGCATACAGATCAGTCGAATCGACCCGGAATATGATTCGCTGGATATCACCAGGATTTATATCGCCGAAGACCGGAATCGCAGACGCGGATTGGGTGAAGAAGCCATGCGCCTCGTGCTGGAATACTGTTTTATTCAAATGCATATGGAGCGGGTCACGCTGGATTTTGTGGAAGGAAACTATCCTGCGGAAGCCTTGTATCTGAAGCTTGGATTTAAAAAGGAAGGCGTTGCCCGGCACGGCGGAAAAAAGAACGGTATGTATTTAAATCTGCACATGATGTCCATTCTGAGGAACGAATATTACAGCCTGTTCAAAAGCGAAGAACTCTAGTCGTCAAAGGGGTCCCCAATGAATAGAAGCAGTGATTATCAGATCCACTTATTCCACGAAGGGACAGCCCGAAGGGCTTATGAATTCATGGGCGCTCATTTGTGTGAAAACAACGGCAGGAAAGGCTGTTCGTTCCGAGTCTGGGCGCCTCACGCGTCCCGGGTTTTCCTTCAGGGAGACTTTAACGGCTGGAGTCGTGATCATCCGATGCGGCGCATCAGTGATGAGGGATTGTGGGAGGTTTTTGCAGAAGGCGCCGTCCAGTACGAGGCTTACAAATACGAGATCATCAACAGCAAGGGTGTGTCTGTCCTCAAGGCGGATCCGTTCGCGTTTCATGCGGAAACCAGACCGAAAACGAACTCAAAAATCATCGATATGAGCAGTTATGGATGGTCGGATTCGAATTGGACTCGAAAATCGCTCTACGACCAGCCTGTGAGCATTTATGAAATGCATCCCGGCTCCTGGCGCCGCTATCCCGATGGAAATTTTTTCAACTACCGAAAAATCGCGGATGAATTGATCCCCTATCTGGTCGATATGGAATTTACCCATATCGAATTGATGCCATTGTCGGAATATCCCTTCGACGGCTCCTGGGGATACCAAGTAACCGGATATTATGCCGCTACTTCGCGTTATGGAACGCCGGAAGATCTGATGTATTTCGTCGATTGCGCTCATCAGGCCGGCCTTGGGGTCATCCTGGACTGGGTGCCGGGGCATTTCCCCAAAGACGCCCACGGTTTGTACCGATTTGACGGAGAACCTTGTTACGAGTACAGCGGAAGCGCAAAAAAAGAACACAAAGGTTGGGGAACCATGGTCTTCGACTGGGGGCGCACCGAGGTGCAAAGTTTTTTGATTTCCAACGCATTTTTCTGGATCGATCAATTCCATATCGATGGACTGCGTGTGGATGCAGTCGCATCAATGCTGTACTTGGATTACGACCGAAAAGACGGCGAATGGGAACCTAACAGCTACGGTGGACGCGAAAACTTGGAAGCCATCGCATTTTTGCGCAAGCTTAACAGCAGTATTCTGACCGAGTATCCGGACGTGATGATGATCGCCGAAGAATCCACTGCATGGCCCATGGTGACGCTGCCTCCCGACGTAGGCGGTTTAGGTTTCAATTACAAATGGAACATGGGATTCATGAACGATACAGTACAGTACATGAAAACCGATCCTTTTTTTCGCCAGTACGCTCATCATAAACTCACGTTCTCTATGGAGTATGCTTTTACCGAAAACTTTATACTGCCACTTTCCCACGATGAAGTTGTCCACATGAAAGGATCTCTCATCACGAAGATGCCGGGCAGCTATGAGCAAAAATTCGAAAATCTCAAAACCTATCTGGGATACATGTGGACCCACCCCGGGAAAAAACTGCTCTTTATGGGCGGTGAACTGGCCCAATTCAATGAATGGCATTATGACGGCGAACTGGACTGGAACCTTCTGGATTTCACCATGCATCGACAGTATAAGCATTATGTTAAAAGGCTGAATCTCTTGTATCGGACACATCCTCCTTTCTATGAGATCGAAAACAGCTGGTCCGGATTTGAATGGCTCCAGGCATCGGACAAGGAAAACAATATTATTGCATATGTCCGGAGAGACCGGAGCGGGAATGAATTGATCTGCGTGGCCAATTTTTCGGCCGAAGAGCGGAGAGCCTATCGCTTCGGCGTTTCGAACAAAGGTCCCTACAAAACGGTATTTCAATCTGATCTGGCAGAATTCGGCGGACAGGGAAGCCTCATTACGAGCATTCGGACGGATCGGCAGGACGCTGATGGGAAAGAATACTCCCTTTGTCTTTCGATACCGCCGCTCACATTTTTAGTGCTTTCGGCAGCTTCTGCAGATCGTAGCAGTGAAGGGAGGTCAACATGAGTTTCATCAAGAAGAAAGATATGATAGCCATGCTGCTGGCCGGCGGGCAGGGAAGCAGACTAGGTGTTCTTACGAAAGATGTGGCAAAACCGGCAGTCCCTTTTGGCGGGAAATACCGGATCATCGATTTCCCGCTCTCCAATTGCATCAACTCCGACATCGACACCATCGGTGTGCTCACACAGTATCAGCCGATGGAATTGAACGCCTATATCGGAAACGGGCAGCCTTGGGATTTGGATCGCATGTACGGCGGTGCGCGAATCCTGCCGCCGTATGTCCGTGGAAAAGAAGGGGAGTGGTATAAAGGGACCGCCAATGCCATTTATCAAAATATCCCGTTCATTGAGCAGTACTCTCCCAACTATGTCATCATACTCTCTGGCGATCACGTGTATAAAATGAATTATCGCTGGATGTTGGATCAGCATATGAAAAAGGATGCGGACTGTACCATTGCCGTGATTGAAGTCCCTATGGAAGAGGCGAGTCGTTTTGGCGTTATGAATACCAATGAAAATCTTCGCATTACGGAATTCGAGGAAAAACCTGCGATCCCGAAAAGTAATCTGGCTTCAATGGGCGTTTATATTTTCAACTGGCCGACGCTGAAGGAATACTTGATAAGAGACGAAGAAGATCCAGAGTCAAGCAAGGATTTCGGAAAGAATGTGATCCCTGCCATGCTGAATGACAACAAACGGCTGTACGCGTACAAGTATTTGGGATACTGGAAGGACGTGGGAACCATCGAATCTCTGTGGGAAGCCAATATGGATCTGCTGAAGGAAAAGGTTTCCCTGGAGCTCTACGATCCCAGATGGAAAATCTATGCGCGAAACGGCAATCTGCCGCCCCAGTACATCGGCCACCAAGCGCGTATGAGGGAATCACATGTATCCGAAGGCTGTTCCATTGAAGGCACGGTAGAGAATTCCATCATTTTTCCCAACGTGACAATCAAAAAAGGTGCCGTTGTTCGACACTCGGTCGTCATGTCTTCAACGACGGTGGAAGAAAACGCCGAAGTTCACTATGCGATCATTGCAGAGGGCGTGACCGTGGGGGCAAAAGCCGAGATCGGCGCAAACCCGGAAAAGGACGTCATTCCGGCAATATCTGTCGTTGCGGACCGGGTGAATATCAGCTGTGGCACACGTATCGACGCAGGAACAGTCGTAGACAGGGATCTGTAGGAGGTCGTTATGAGTTATATGGGTTTGATCTATTCGTATTCCGACAAGGAAAATCTGCGAGAACTTACAAGTGCTCGTGCGCTGGCCGCCTTGTCCATCGGCGGGAAATACCGTATTATTGATTTCGTCTTGTCTAATTTTGTCAATTCCGGCATTTTTGAAGTCTCCGTGATCGCTCGGACCAATTATCACTCTTTGATTGAACACCTGGGCTCCGGCGCAGAGTGGGATATGTCCAGAAAGAGGGGCGGACTTCGGGTTCTCACGCCTTTTGCCAACAAAGAGGCTACAGATAGTGCACATATCTACAGAGGTACGATCGATGCGCTTTCAAATCATCTGCACTCCATTAAAAAGTCAATGGCAGATTTTGTGGTCTTGACCGGATCCAGAATACTCTATACTATGGACTACCGGAGCATGATAAGGGCGCATCAGGATACCGATGCGGATGTCACTGTCGCCTACACCAATCATATGAATGGGACGTGCCGCGTTCCCCAGGGCTCTCCGATGATCCGGATGGACGAACATAAGCAGATCCGAGAGGTGGAGATCGTCGATGAGGAACAGGAAGAACGGGAATGCTCCTGGTGTATCGGCGTATGCGTCATTCGCAAAACGCTGCTGGAATCTCTGATCGCAGACGCCATGTCGCATCAGAGATATGATCTGTACACCGACATTCTGCAAAAATTGTCGCCTGCATTGAAGGTCTATGGCTATGAATACAGCGGACATTTGCTGGAAATCAGCACCATCTCAACCTATATGGAAGCCAATAAAGCGATGCTGGATCCGGAATTTTCTGCCAAGGTGTTCCAGAAGACGGTTTACACAAAAGTCAAGGACAGCGTACCGGCGCGTTACGGACCGGAATGTTACGTTGAAAATTCCATGATCGCAGACGGATGTCAGATCATGGGTACCGTAATCAATTCCGTGGTTTCCAGAGGGGTTCATATCGACAAGGGCGCGATCGTCAAAGACAGTATCATTATGCAGGACACCGAGATCATGGACCATGCCAGAGTAGAGCACGCCATTTTGGACAAGGACGTGATCATCCGGGACGGAAGGGAAGTGATCGGTCATCCATCCTATCCGATCGTCCTTCCGAAGATGTCCATCGTTTAGCGCGCTCACAGAGAGGTTTCTATGCCGCACGTTTTATATATTGCTTCCGAATGCGCCCCCTATGTCAAAAGCGGAGGCCTCGGAGATGTGATGGGGGCGCTGCCCAAGTGTGTCGCCCGTCATGGTGATCAGGTCTCGGTTCTTTTGCCGCTTTACAGGCAGATCGATGAGACTTGGCGAAACAAAATGACATTTGTTGGCGCCAAAACTCTGTCGCTGTCCTGGCGAAAGCAATACGCCGGATTGTACCGATTGCAGTCAGAAGGTGTCACATACTATTTTATTGACAATAAATACTATTTCGATCGGGATGCATTGTACGGTTTTTACGATGACGGAGAGCGTTTTGCTTTTTTCGCGAAAGCTGCTTTAGACTTGCTGCCGATGCTGGATACATTCCCTGATGTACTGCATTGCAACG
Organism: Eubacteriales bacterium; assembly: GCA_028692535.1. GTDB lineage: Bacteria > Bacillota > Clostridia > Peptostreptococcales > Anaerovoracaceae > UBA10908. Next base: position 10,441 of record JAQUXD010000022.1, read on the forward strand.
ATTGGCAGGCTGCGCTTGTGCCTGTGTATCTAAAAGCCGGATATCAGTTTCTTAGCCGATATCGTTCTTTGCGGACCGTGTTTACGATTCACAATATCGAATATCAAGGCACGTTCGATCACGGCATGCTGGGTGACGTTCTGGGCCTGCAGGAGTTGCATAGGAGCCTTTTGGATATCCACGGCAGCATTAACTACATGAAAGGCGCAATTGTCAGCTGTGACATTCTCACTACGGTCAGTCCCACTTATGCCAAAGAAATCCTTTATTCTTATTTCGGAAGAGGACTGGAATTTATCATCCGGGAGAACGAATACAAGCTTCACGGGATTTTGAACGGGATCGATACGGAGTTGTACGATCCCATGACCGATCCCCATCTCAAAGTAAACTATGACATCCACACAATGACCCGAAAGGTGGAAAACAAGAAAGCGCTCTCTGCGGAACTGGGCCTCTCATTCCATAAAGATACGCCGATGCTGGGCATGGTCACTCGGTTGGTGCATCATAAAGGCCTGGATCTGGTCATGGGCGTTTTTGATGAAATGATGGATCAAGACCTTACGATGGTGATTCTGGGTACCGGTGATGCAAAGTATGAAGGTTGGTTTCGCGAAAAGGCCGGTCAATACAATGGTAAGTTTTCATTTGTGACAGCGTTTTCAGGCCCGCTGGCCAGTCGGATCTACGGCGGGGCGGATTTCTTCCTGATGCCTTCGATCAGTGAGCCTTGCGGCCTTTCTCAAATGATCGCATTGCGCTATGGGACCATTCCCATCGTTCGAAAAACCGGCGGTCTTGCCGATACGATCCAACCGTATTCCGCTGGAGACGGCAGGGGAAACGGTGTTCATTTCCAGGCGATCAACGCCCATGACATGTTGGGCGCTGTGCAGCGCGGACTGGAATTTTACAAAGACAAAATACTCCGAAAGCAGCTGATGACCAATGCATTAAGCGACGACCACAGCTGGAAACGTTCCGCCGGAGAATACATCGCACTTTATCATCGACTGACCGACGGATGATACGCAACCAGAAAGGATTTTTCATGAAGGAAATACATACGACTGTCGAAATTCGGGAAGCTTTGAAAGATAAGCTTCAAAGGCACTTTGGGCGGGATGCGGATACAGCGACGCAAAAACAGATCTATCGGGCAGCTTGTTCCGTTCTGAGGGATATCATGACCGAGCAGTGGATGGAGCATCACTGTGACGAACCGGGACACGAAGAAAAAGAAGTCATCTATCTGTCCATGGAGTTTCTCCCCGGCACTTCGCTGCGCAATAATCTCTTTAACATGGATTTGACCGATATGTTCAACGAGGCTTTGGAGCAGCTGGGTTTTGAACTGGAAGAGCTTCAAGAGATGGAACCCGACGCAGGTCTTGGAAACGGCGGTCTGGGTCGTCTTGCTTCCTGTTATCTGGATGCGTTGGCCACACAGAGGATTTTCGGCCACGGTATGTCGATCTGTTATGAGTACGGTATATTCAAGCAGCGGATCGTCGACGGCAGGCAGACTGAGTTGCCCGACGACTGGCTCACGCTGGGAGATGTGTGGCTTGTTCATAAGGACGACGAAGCCGAAGAGGTTCGATTCGGGGGCAAGCTGGAAGAGCAGTGGACCGCTGACGGGAAGTTAAAGGTGACGCACAAAGGGTATACGACTGTTGTGGCGCTTCCCCGGGATATGCTGATCACCGGTTATGACAGCCCTCTGCTCAATACGCTGCGCCTCTGGGAATCCACCTCGCCCATCACGATCGATATGAAGCTCTTTGCGGAGGGGAAATACCTGCAATCCATGGAAGAAAAGCACATGGCAGAAGTCATTTCCAAGATTTTATATCCCGAGGATGCCCATCGGGAAGGAAAGCTGCTTCGGATGAAACAGCAATACTTCTTTATTTCCGCATCGATGCAATATCTCGTCAAAAAGCACTTCAGACAGTACGGTACCCTGGATAATTTTCAGGACAAGCTGGCGATCCATATCAACGATACCCATCCCACCATGGCGATTCCGGAGCTGATACGGATCTTCGTGGACGATTACGAAATGGACTGGGAGGATGCATGGAACAAGGTTCGTCAATGTGTTTCCTATACGAATCACACGGTCATGCCCGAGGCGCTGGAATGCTGGCCGGAGGAACTGTTCCGGGAAACGCTGCCCAGAATCCATTCTCTGATTCTGGAAATCAACCGCCGTCAGCATGTCCGCCTGTTGAAGAATTACCCCAACCAGGAATCTCTGCTCAGCGAAATGGCCATTATTACCCAGGGACAAATTCGCATGGCGAACCTTTGCGTGGAATCGGCGCACACGGTCAACGGCGTTTCGGAACTGCACAGCCAGATCATTCGAAGCCAGTTGTTCCCGGGTTTCGCAAAGGAAACGCCCGAACTGTTTACGAGCGTCACAAACGGAATCGCATACCGCCGCTGGCTGTGCCAGGCAAACCCGAAGCTCTGCAAGCTGATCGAAGAATTGATCGGACCGGGATTCCGCAAGGATGCCGCCGAACTGAGTCAACTTCGCAAGTACGCAGATGACGAAAGCGTACTATTCCGGTTGGGGGAGATCAAGAAAGACAACAAAATCAATCTTGCATCTTATGTGGCGGAAACGATGGGCGTTCGTTTGAACATCGATTCCATATTCGATGTTCAGGTGAAACGCCTCCATGAATACAAAAGACAGCTGTTGAATCTGATTCATATATTGCACCTGTACCTTCGCATCAAGGAAGATCCCAATGCGGACATTTATCCCAGAACCTTTGTGTTCGCGGCAAAGTCGGCTGCAGGGTATTATATGGCAAAAGAAATTATACGACTTGCAAACAGCATTTCCGGCATGCTGGAAAAAGATCCGGCTGTAAGGGATCGACTCAGAGTCGTTTTCCTGGAAAACTATTCGGTCTCCCTGTCCGAGCGAATCATGCCTGCCGCCGAAGTTTCGGAGCAGATCTCTCTGGCCGGAAAAGAGGCTTCCGGAACAGGCAATATGAAGCTGATGATCAATGGGGCTTTGACACTTGGAACGCTGGATGGAGCAAATGTGGAAATACACCGGCAAGTGGGGGATGACAATATGTTCCTTTTCGGCATGCGCGTGGAAGAAGTCGAAGCTTTGATGCTCAAGGGCTCTTACAGTCCTTGGAACCTGATGCATTCGGACCCGGATCTGTCCGCTATTCTCCGCGTGTTGTCGGGCAAAATCGACGGAGCAAGATTTACGGAGGTATTCCACTCTCTTACATCGGGCGATCATAAAAATTCGGACGCTTATTATATCCTTCAGGATTTTGCATCATATAAAGACGCACAGCACAAGATCGACAAAACATACAGGGATCCCAATCACTGGAACCGCATGTCCCTGAATAATATAGCCGGTTCGGGTTTATTCTCGGCCGACCGGGCGGTATTGGAATACGCGCAAAACATTTGGCATGTGCAGCCTATGGCCAACGGAGACTCCGATGCTGATTTATGATCCTTTTGACTCGATGCATAAAATGCCACCGGGAGCGGTTGTTCCCTCGGAAAAGATCTCATTCAATGTGATTCTTCCCGAGGATTACGACGCATTCTATCCCATTTATTTTATGATACAAAAGGATGGAGAGCTGTGGTGCGAATATCGCTGTGAAGAGATCGAACGCACGGCTGAAGGTGCCAAACGCATCGGCACAATGTGGGAAGCAAATGTGGAAGGATTGTACTTTTATAAATTTTGCACAAAAAGGGAAGATGGTACGGTCATTGATGAAACGTCTGTTTTTCAGCAAACGGTTTACAAGAACAATTTTATGACGCCTGAATGGCTCCGCGGCGCAATTATGTATCAGATATTTCCCGATCGCTTCAAGCGTTCCGGGAAAACCCCTTTGCCGAAACAGAAGAAGACCTGGATATTCAGAGAGACCTGGGGAGAGGATCCGGTAGCGGGACCCGACGAAAGCGGTATTGTTAGAAACAATGATTTTTTTGGTGGAGATCTGGCGGGTATCGAAGAGGAACTTCCATACCTTTCAGGACTGGGCGTGAGTGTTATTTATTTGAATCCGATCTTCCGCGCCTATTCCAACCATCGCTATGATACGGCTGATTACGAAGCGATCGACCCATTGCTGGGAACCGAAGAAGATTTTGCCCGATTGTGCAAAAACGCCAAGAAACATGGCATTCGCGTCATCCTGGACGGTGTGTTCAACCATACGGGCAGTCACAGCCGTTATTTCAACAAGGACGGCGTCTTCGACTGCCTGGGGGCATTTCAAAGCAAGGAATCTCCCTTTTTCAACTGGTATTCCTTTACTTCTTGGCCGGAGGAATATGACTGTTGGTGGGGTATCGATACACTGCCCAACCTTCGGGAGGAAAATCCTGAGGTTCTGGACTTTATGATCCGTGGCGAAAATTCCGTGATTGCGCGCTGGCTCCGTGCCGGCGCTTCAGGCTTTCGACTGGATGTAGCCGATGAATTGCCCGACGGGTTTCTGGATGCGTTGCGCATTCGCGTCAAGGAAATCGATCCGGAGGCTTGTATTATCGGTGAAGTCTGGGAGGATGCCTCCAATAAGATTTCTTACGGTGCGCGGCGGAGATATCTGACCGGCGATCAACTGGATACGGTCATGAACTATCCACTAAAAGATGGAATCCTGAATTTTTTAAATGGTACGGAAAACGGCGCCCAACTTGCCGGGCGGGTCGCAGCGCTTCGGGAACATTATCCCAAGCCCGCCTATATGACTCTCATGAACATTCTTGGAACCCACGACACACCCAGGCTGAGAACAGTACTGACAGGAGAGGGCTCCGATGCTGCCGGCAAAGAGAAGTTGTTTTCAGCGCTGATGATCTGGGCCTTTATGCCCGGAATGGCAAGCATATACTACGGTGATGAGATCGGCATGGAAGGTGGCAGGGATCCGATGAATCGCCGTTGCTTTCAACCCGCGCAGGCAGATGCGGAAATCAAAGAATATTATAAAAATCTCCTAACGTTTCGTCAGGAGATCACAGAGCTGAAAAACATGGACCTTGCAAAGATACAGGGGGAGCAGGACAGTTTCGGCTTTTCAAGAGAAGGCGACAGGGGAGAAGTGCGTGTCTTGATCCACAGAGGTTTGTCGCCGCTGGAGAAACTGTATGAACGCGCGCCTGATAAAGCAATGATCAGCGGAGATGTGACATTCGATGGAAGCCGGATCCGCATGAATGGCCCGTCCTGTGTTGCGCTATACTTTCGAAAGATATGAGTCCCGGGCAAAGCAGGTGCAGGCAAAGGATTGTGTGACGACCTGAAGCAGATATTGCGCTTCGTTCAGAGTCTCTCTGCCGGGGAATGCTTCTCCGGAATAAATGATGCTGACCGCTTGCTCCACAGCGTCACAAAAGCGATCATAGGAGACGTCGGGCGCATTGACTTCAAGCGCCAGATGGATGAGTTTGGCGATGTCATCCATTCGGTAAACGGTTTTCAGGATACAGACAACAAACAGAGATGCTACGGAAAGACGATCATAGCGTTTGTTGATCGGCGGATTGATCACCTTTTGCTTAACGTAATTGTTGACCATGGTTTTGGTCATCATCTTTTTTCCTTCATAATAAAAAGAATCACCCAGCCATTTATCGAGCAAGGACAAAACCTGTTCCAGGTAGAGATCAATATCCGGCAATTCTGCCCATCGGGGCAATCGGATGGTGGCGATTTCCTTCATTGTTTTCTCCCGTTCACTGTTGATTTCACGAAATGATGGTACCATATAACAACCACGGGGTCAATCGTTGACATCGTTATAACGTCCTGTTAATATAGTTTTAAAAACTACATACTATCATATATGATACGACAAAGTTGGATGAAGCACAGGAGGAAAAACATTGAATGACAGAGGAATGCTGTATCCCGCAGTGGAATACGGCGACATGCGACAACTGATGCAGGCCACCGTCCGCGCTTATTCGGAACGGGATGCATTTATCTTAAAACACGCCACAAAAGAACGTGTGGATTACGAGCATATCACCTACGAAGCGTTTGGCAGGGATATCATTGCGTTGGGAACCGCCTTGATCAAGCGGGGATTTGGAAGAAAGAGACTGGCGATCATCGGAAAGAACAGTTATCCGTGGATCACCGGATATTTCTCCGGACTTACCGGAGGTCTGGTCGTCGTACCGCTTGATAAAGGCCTTACACTGGCCGAGATCGAATCCTGTCTGATCCGGAGCAGGGCGGATGTGCTTCTGTTTGACCCTGAGCACCTGGAATATATCAAAGCCCTCGAAAAAGAAGGAACGACCTGTGTATCGCTGATGGTTTCCATGGAGTCCAGCGAGGAATATCTTACCTTTGACCAACTGATAAAAGAAGGGAACGCATTGCGGGAGCAAGAAGATCGGTCTTACGAGGAGACAGAGATTCACGCCGATGAAATGAGCTTGATCCTCTTTACCTCGGGAACGACCTCCGCATCCAAAGCCGTGATGCTGTCCCACAGGAATCTGGCGTCCAACATTTATGCGTTGAATTGCTGCGAGGAAATATTCCCCACGGATGTCAATATCGCATTTCTCCCATTTCATCACACATTCAGCTCCACGGGAATCACATTTATTCTGAGCAAGGGCGCCACTAACGTATTCTGTGACGGACTGAAATACATCGCCCAAAATCTTAAAGAATATCAGGTCTCGGTATTTATCTGCGTTCCGCTGATCATAGAAGCGATCTACAAAAAAATCTTTCAGCAGGCAAAAAAGCAGGGCAAGGATGTTTTGCTTCGGCGGATGATGAAGTTGTCGTCTATTCTGCTGAAATTGGGGATCGATGTGCGGCGCAAGCTGTTTCATTCCGTACTGGAACAACTGGGCGGAAAGCTTCGTTTCGTTATCAGCGGCGCGGCGGCGATTTCACCGGAGGTGGCCAAAGGCTTCAACGAGTTGGGTATACTTACAGTTCAGGGCTACGGACTGACGGAGACGGCGCCGGTGTTGACAGCGGAAAATGCAAAAAGTATTCGTACAGGCTCTGTCGGGGTATCCATGTGCAACGTAAAGCTAAAAATCCACGAGCCCAATGAAAACGGTATCGGCGAGGTGATCGCGCAAGGACCGAACGTGATGCTGGGATATTATGAGAACCCGGAAGAAAGCGCGAAGGTCCTTCGGGACGGGTGGTTCTTTACCGGAGACTTGGGGTATATGGACGAAGATGGATTCCTCTTCCTTTCCGGTCGTAAAAAGAATGTGATCGTTCTGAAGAACGGCAAGAATATCTATCCCGAAGAGCTGGAGATCCTGCTGAACAAGCTGCCTTATCTGGAAGAATCCATGGTTTTCGGTTGGGAAAAGGGCGACGATTATGTGATCAGCGCAAAACTCGTCTACAAAGAGGATACGATCCTGGAAATGTATCCCGAGTTCAAGGGAGAAGATGGCTTGGAGAAAGAACGATTCAGCGAGATGGTTCAAAAAGACATCGACGAGATCAACGCGCTTATGCCGGCATACAAACACATCAAGCGATTGCTGCTAAACGACGAACCCACGGTTAAAACCACGACGGCAAAAGTCAAGAGGTTTGAAGAGATCAAAAGACTGGAAGAGCAGATGCATAAACAAT
>JAQUXD010000135.1 GCA_028692535.1 Eubacteriales bacterium
CCGAGTCTACAAGGAGCAGATTACCGTCCTCAATGTTGGTGTGGAGGGCTTTGGTTTGAAAAATATCGTGCAGCCGTATAACGGGGTAGCAAGTACCTCTGACCATGATCATTTCGATTTTGTCCGGATCTGTCAGCAGCTGTTTTGAAGTAGCCTTGAAAGACTCGCGGATGTTTGGGATCGGAATGTTATAAATATTATCGCCCACATTCACACCCATCCCCGCAATAATTGCCAGGGTGAGCGGAATCTTAAACAGAACGTCCGTTCCGGTTCCTTTGATGCTTTCTATGGTCATGGTTCCGCCGATTTTTTCGATGCCTTTGCGCACCACGTCCATTCCCACGCCTCTGCCGGAAAATTCGGTGACGGTATCCTTTGTGGAAAATCCGGGGAGTGTGAGCAAATTGAAGATTTCTCTTTCGGTCATTTCAGCCGGAGGCTTGATCAGCAGATTTCTCTCCTTCGCTTTTTCCAGGATCAATTCCGGATCGAGGCCTTTGCCGTCATCGCTGATGGATATGATGATATCGCCTCCCACATTTTGTGCAGAGAGTATGATCTTCCCCTTAGGATCTTTTCCGGCTGCGATTCGCTCTTCGCCGCTTTCGATTCCGTGATCCATTGCATTGCGAACCAAGTGCATGAGGGGATCGGAGATCCCGTCGATAATGGTTTTATCCACCTCAGTGGTTTCGCCCATCAAGATCAGATCGACATCCTTCGAGAGCTTTTTACCCATATCTCTAACGATCCGACTCATTTTGTGGAAGGTTGAGGCGATAGGGATCATGCGGATCGACATGACGATATCCTGTAATTCGTCCGTCAGCTTACGAAGTTGATGTGCGGACTTGCTGAAGTTGTCAAGCCGCAGTCCATCCAGATCCGAACTGCCCGATACCATGGACTCGGTGATCACGATTTCTCCGACCAGATCCATTAAGGCGTCCAGCTTTGTTAAGTCGACATTGATCAGGTTTTGCTTGGATGAAGCGGATTTTCCCGAGGAATTGGGAGAAGAGGCTGCCGGGTCTGCGCTGCTTTCAACAGGCTTAAGCGAGGAATCCGCAGTCTCCGCAACACTGGCAGCGCTCTCTATGATGCTATCGCTTCCGGGGAGTTCATCCACGAATTCACAGAGTTCAACGGATAGAATGCCTGTAGCCGCCTCTTTGATCTCTTCTTTGGACAAGTCTGTTGCAATGCTTGCATAAAAGCCCTTTTCCGCAATAATACGAGAGGCATCTTTGTTGGCATTCAATTCCTCGGGTACGGTTGCGATCAGCTGTCCCAGGCTTTCCAGTTTGTTGACCAGCATGAATGCCCGGATGTTTTCCATCTGGCAATCGGATGAGAAGCGTACCCGCAAATGATAAATGTGATGCAGGCCGTGTGTGTCGCTGCTTTTTTCAAGGGTCGCGAGCTGTTCTGCTTCTTGCTCCCTGTTGACGTTCATGGATTCGGATAAAGACTCGATCTCCGCAACGATGCTGTCGTTCCCCTCCGAAAGGCTTTCACCCCGCTGGATTCTTCCGACTTCCTCTTTGATGTAGTCGGAAACCTTCAGTACCAGATCGAACAGTTCATGGAAGGCATTTTCGGGAACGCCTTTTTCCCGGATCACAAAAAACAAGTCCTCCAGTTTATGGGTCACATGGGCAATGGGTTCAAAATCCATCATTGCGGAAGAGCCCTTGATCGTATGCATGATACGAAAGATCTCGTCAACATTCTCAGGAGAAAGCAGCCCGCTCTTTTCCGATTGGAGCAGGATCTCATCCAGCTCCTCAAGGAGCGTCTCTGATTCAAACAGATACATTTGCAGCACGGAATCATTTATATACTCAGAATCACTCATCCAATTGTCCTACTTTCTTTTGTAATGTGTTCCATCTTCTCTACAATGTTTATCGGCATAAGTACGGGAAATATTAGCCGCGGAATGCTTCAGACATCGGAAAAGAGTATGCAGCCTGTTGATTTTTAAGGTAAAATAAAATATAGTAATCCGTACCCTTTGCTGCCGTCGTATTAAAAAGGAGCGTTTCTTGGTTGACAGCTTAAAAATCACATCGCCGGTTGCCGCAAAAAGCAAAATACAGAACTTCCAGAAGCACCCGATGACGGATGCGATATTTGATTTACTCAATACCGAGCCGACTGAAAAGACTGCTTCCGAGGCGCTGAATCACGCCAAAGACTCCTCCCGGCAGAGTATGGTCATGGATACCGGAAAAATGATCCTACAGCCGTTGCTGAGCCTTACAGGCGCCCAAGCGCAACAGTGTATGGAATTGCTTTCCTTGCTGCGGCTCTATCTGCCCTCATCGGAGGGGGCCCCTGACACCCTGCTGGAGCATTTCTTTGTGCCATCGGAAAATTTGTTGGAGGAGCTGACCAAGCTGGCCCAGGATCGAACGTCGTTCAAGGGCGGACCGTTTGATCTTTTACAGATGATTTCCGAACAGTCAGATCAGCCGGAGCTGAAAGATGCCATCACAGCGGTGCTGAAGCATTTTGATTGCCAGCTCAACCGGGAATTCTCCCTGAACGCGATTCTTACACTCAGCAGCCGTTTTATTCAGCTGATGCCGACGGCGGGAACTGATACAAAATCGGTGGAGCAGCTGGGAAAAAAGCTGGATCAGCTCGTTCAGAGGAGTCAGGACCCCAAAGAAATCCTGAGCTTCATCAAGAAAGAGATGCTTCCTGTTCTTGTTCAGACTGTGAAGCAGCATCCGGAAAACAGGCCGCTGAGGGACACGGTCATGGAAATGATCCACTACATCGTGCGTTTTGAAAGCGGGGACCCGGAAAGACTGGAAGAAGCGCTCACTCGATTGGACGAGTTGATGAAGGCTTCAGATCTGTTGAAGGATGTCGATACAGACGAAGTGCGGTCGCTGTTGGTGCAGCGTGCGGACGAAGGACCGGAAGAACTCAAGGATAAGGCTAAACTGCTTTCATTGCTATCAAAGACTTTGGATGACACGGTTCCCACGAAAATGAACAAAGCTGCGCAAAACCTGCTGATGCAGCTTGTTCAAAACGAGAATCCCATCCTGCCCTACGGACGATTCGTTGTGCCCATTCGCTGCGGCGAAGAAAACACGATCGGAGAATTTATCGTCGATAAAGATTGCGAAGAGCGAAAAGGGGAAGCGAAGAGAGCGGTCAATATCTTCTTTACGATTCAGTCGGATCGCTACGGCTTTTTTGAAGTGGACCTTCTGGCAAGGGACCGCCTGATCGACCTGGATATGAAATGCCCTGAATTTCTGGTGGGACCATTGAAAGTTTTAAAACATCAAATCAAAGGGATCATGGAAGCCGAGGGATATCGTTTGGCTGACTATCAGGTGGCCGTTTATCGGGAAGGACGACCGCTCCTGGAGCGTTATCCGAAGCTTGAGTGGAGAAAGATGGGCATCGATGTCAAAATCTGATAAAAGCAACACGCAGACAGAAAAAAAGGCTGAAGCGCCCCTCAAGGCGGTGGCCTTAAAGTATGAGCCGGAAAAGAACAACGCGCCTTGCGTTGTTGCTTCCGGCACCGGCAGCATCGCTCAGAAAATACTTCAGGTTGCTCTGGAGAACGGGATCGCCATCTATCACGATGACAGTGCGGCTACGCTTCTGTCAAAGCTGGATCAGGGGCAGGAAATTCCTCCGGAGTTGTATCAAGTCGTTGTAAACATCTACCTTTACCTTTTGGATCTGGCGGAACAGAGAAAGTGAAAGGCCGCCCGAGGGCGGCCT
>JAQUXD010000023.1 GCA_028692535.1 Eubacteriales bacterium
GCATCCATCCAAGCCGATATCACTCATACAAGGAAATGCTGAAGGTCATCGGATCTCAGGCGAAATATTAGGAGGAGACTATGGCTATACTTGCTCCGTCATTGCTGTCAGCGGATTTTTCAGATCTCGCCGGACAAATTCAGGCTGTCCGGGAAGGAGGGGCCGGGTATGTCCATATGGATGTAATGGACGGCACCTTTGTTCCAAACATCACCTTCGGGCAGCCGGTGATTCGCTGTTTGGCGGAAAAGACGGACATGCCTTTTGATGTGCATCTTATGATCCGGCAGCCGGAACGGCTGCTTGCGGATTTCGTGACACCTCGGACAGAATTTATCGTGGTTCACCAGGAAGCCTGCCTTCATTTGCACCGGACGATCCAGCAGATCAAATGTCTTGGTGTAAAGGCCGGTGTGGCCCTGAATCCGGCCACGTCGCTCTCTACGCTGGATTACATCCTGGAGGACCTGGATCTGGTGCTTCTCATGTCGGTCAACCCGGGCTTCGGCGGGCAGAAATTCATTCCCGCGACCTGGGATAAGGTGAAGAAACTGGATCAGATGAGAAAAGAGCGCCATCCGGAGCTGCTGATCCAGCTGGACGGAGGCGTCAATCTCCGGAACGCAGCCCGGCTCAAAGAAGCCGGCGTAGACATCCTTGTGGCCGGCGCCGCAGTGTTCGGCGCGCCGGATATCACAAAGCGCGTCAGAGAGTTCGTCGAAATCCTTGCCGATTGATCTGAATAGAGAACAGAAAAAAAACCGGGGAGACACTGCCCGGTTTTTGCGCGTTAATGTGCATGAACGTTTGCACGGTGGGGACGGGTGAGATTATTCTGCCTTCGCTTTGTTGAATGACAGTGCCATTCTGGAAATTTTCCTGGAAGCTGTGTTCTTATGGATCGTTCCCTTGGCTGCCGCTTGTTTCAGCTTTTTGTCGGCCATTGCAAGCTTTTCAGCCGCAACGTCGAAATTGCCTTCTGTCAGCGCTTTGTCGAAATTTTTGATAACGGCCTTCAGATGGTTCTTGACTCTTCTGTTGGCTGCCGTCTTTTTAGTGATAACACTGATTCTTTTCTTGGCAGATTTGATATTTGCCATACCTATTCACCCCACTTTCATAAAATATCGCAACTTGAAGTATAGTATAACGGCGGCTGGATTGCAAGCACTAATTTCCCCTTGTGAGAGAAACATCGATACCATATAATACAGTGAGAAAGATTCAATCGGAGGACTCATGGAAAACGATCAAACCTATATCAGGAATTTCTGCATCATTGCCCATATCGATCACGGCAAATCTACGCTGGCCGACAGGCTGCTGGAAGCGACAGGCTCGGTGGCGCATCGGGATATGCGCGAGCAGTTTTTGGATAATATGGATCTGGAGCGGGAGCGGGGCATCACGATCAAGCTCCAGGCGACCCGGTTGCTTTATCGTGCCCGTGACGGCCACGAGTATATTTTCAATCTTATCGACACACCGGGACATGTGGATTTTACCTATGAAGTGTCCAGAAGCCTGGCTGCCTGCGAAGGCGCAGTCCTGATCGTGGACGCCACCCAAGGGGTCGAGGCGCAGACTCTGGCCAATGTCTACCTGGCGCTAGAGGAAAATCTGGAGATCGTACCGGTTATCAACAAGATCGATCTGGCTTCGGCCAGACCGGAAGAGGTGATCCATGAGATCGAGGATGTCATCGGTATCCAAGCCGATCACGCGCCGCGCATTTCGGCCAAAGAAGGCCTGAACATCGAAGCGGTACTGGAGGAGATTGTCGCAAAAGTACCGGCGCCCAAGGGAGATTCGAAGGGCAAGCTGAAAGCGCTTATATTTGATTCTTATTATGACAATTACAAAGGAGTCGTTATTTATACGAGAGTATTTGACGGCACTGTGCGGGTCGGGGACATGATCCGGCTGATGAACACGAAAAAAGTATACGAAGTGACGGAGGTCGGTGTCAGCTCTCCGATCCAGACGCCGGTTCCGTGCCTTTCGGCGGGATCGGTAGGCTATCTGTGCGCCAGTATCAAACAGGTTTCGGATGCCAGAGTCGGAGATACGATCACATTGGATAAAGACCCTGCGCCTCAGGCCTTGCACGGATACAAAAAAGTCCAGCCGATGGTGTATTGCGGAATCTATCCCGCAGAAGGAGAGAAGTACGAAAACGTAAAGGATTGCTTGGAAAAGCTCCAGGTGAACGATGCGGCGCTTCTGTTTGAGCCGGAATCCTCCACAGCGCTGGGCTTCGGTTTTCGTTGTGGTTTTCTCGGATTGCTGCACATGGAAATCATCGTGGAACGCTTGGAGCGGGAATTTGATCTGGAAATCATTACCACGTCTCCCAGCGTGATCTATAAGGTCGTTATGAATGACGGGTCCGTTCAGATGATCCAAAATCCGTCCAATCTTCCGGCCCCCATGACGTATACCCACATCGAAGAGCCTATGGTCAAAGCGACGATCATGCTGCCGAAGGACTACGTAGGCGCGATCATGGAGTTGTGCCAGGACCGAAGAGGCGTGATGGAGCACATGGAGTATTTAACGGAGACCCGGGTGGCACTCCACTATCAAATGCCGCTGAACGAAGTGATCTATGACTTTTTCGACGCGTTGAAATCCAAGACCAGAGGCTATGGGTCATTGGATTATGAGTTCTCTCACTACCAGAAATCTCAGCTGGTTAAAATGGATATACTGCTGAACCGGGAAATCGTGGACGCTCTGTCCATGATCGTTCACGAATCCAAGGCCTATCAACGGGGTCGCTTTGTCTGCGAAAAGCTGAAAGAGGTGATCCCCATGCATCAGTTCGAAGTGCCCATCCAGGCTTCCATCGGGCAGAAGGTGATCGCCCGCGAAACCGTCCGGGCGTATCGGAAGGATGTACTGGCGAAGTGCTATGGAGGCGATATTTCCCGAAAGAGGAAGTTGCTGGAAAAGCAGAAGGAAGGCAAGAAGCGCATGCGGCAGTTTGGCAGTGTGGAAGTTCCCCAGGAAGCCTTTACGGCTGTTCTGAAGTACGATGACTCAAAATAAAGAAACGCGCACCGTCTCTCCCGCAAGCTCGTTTCTCAGACCTCTTGGGATTTATGTGCACATCCCGTTTTGCCGGCAAAAATGCCGATACTGCGATTTTGTGTCTCTTCCGGCGGGACCGGAGGATCCGGATCGCCATTCGGCTTACATTGCGGCGCTGAAACAAGAACTGAAGGAACGGGCGGACCGGTTCGGTGATCAATATCAGGTGGATTCGGTGTACATCGGCGGCGGCACGCCCACGATGCTGGACGTGGATCGGATCAACGAAGTGGTTGAGGAGATCTTTCGCCGTTTTTCCGTCGTGGGCCGGGATCGGCTGGAGCTGACCATCGAGGCCAATCCCGAAAGCATCGATGAGCTTCAGTGCCGCCGCATTCGCGACGGAGGCTTCAACAGGGTCAGTCTCGGCGTTCAGAGCCTCAACGATGAAATGCTGCAAAATCTGGGGCGCGTGCACGATGCCCGCACGGCAGCGGAAAGCTTCCGGCGAATCCGGGAATTTGTTACAGACAACATCAATGTAGATCTGATGTTCGGTATCCCGGGGCAGACGCCGGCGATCTGGAGTGAAACGCTGGAATCCGCTCTGGCATGGAAACCGGCTCATTTGTCTTTTTACAGTTTGCAGCTGGAGGAAGGGACACCGTTTTACAGGCATTACAAGTCCGGCGAACTGGAACTGCCTGCCTGGGAAGTCAACAGACAGATGTATCATACCGCTGTCACAAGACTCCGGGAAAGTGGGTATGAGCACTATGAAATTTCCAGCGCCGCGCTTCCGGGCAAATGCTGTCGCCACAATCTGAAATACTGGAGCATGGCCGATTATCTGGGACTTGGGCTGTCTGCCCATTCGTGCCTGGATGTCGTACGGTATGAGAATACTTCAGACCTCGACCAGTACATCAGGGGCGAATACCTAAAGGAAAGTTCTCCCGGCAGCAAGGAAGAGCGTATGGGCGATTATCTGTTTACTGCCCTTCGACAAATTCGCGGGTTTGAGTTTGCCGACTTTGCCGATCGTTTCGACGTGGATTTCCTGTCTGAGTACGGCGCTTCGGCGAAAGAGCTGATCCGGGAAGGTTTATTGATCAGTGACGGCAAAATGCTTCGCTTTTCGGCGCAAGGGCTGGATCGTACGAATCTCGTATTGAGCCGATTGTTGAATGACGAAGGAGGGACACATGGAGCATAAGAAGAAATATGTGATGGCCTTGGATCAGGGTACCACCAGCAGTCGCTGCATCCTGTTTGATCGCGGAGGGCAGCAGGTTTCCATGGCGCAAAAGGAGTTTGCACAGTCTTATCCGAAACTCGGCTGGGTAGAGCACGACGCCATGGAGATTTGGTCTTCGCAAATCGGTGTGGCCCAGGAAGCGATGCACAAAATAAAGGCGGGGCCCGGAGACATCGCCTCGATTGGTATTACCAATCAACGCGAGACGACGATCGTCTGGGACCGAAATTCCGGAATGCCGGTGTATCCGGCCATTGTCTGGCAGTGCCGCCGGACGGCGGGCTTTTGCGATGAACTGGCTGCCCGGGGCTTTTCCGACCTGGTTCGGGAGAAGACCGGCCTGCCTCTGGATGCCTACTTTTCCGCAACGAAGATTCGCTGGATCCTGGATCACATACCCGGCGGTCGGGAAAAAGCCGAAAGAGGAGAGTGGCTTTTCGGAACGGTGGACACCTGGCTTCTTTGGAATCTGACCGGCGGACAGATCCACGCAACCGATTATTCCAATGCATCCCGTACGATGCTTTACAACATCCACACGCTGGAATGGGATCCGGAGCTATTGGAACTGTTCGGGATTCCGCAAGCAATGCTGCCCGAAGTGCGACCCTCTTCCGGTTCGTTTGGAGAAACCGAAACCGGCTTATTCGATGGATCTATTCCCATTGGCGGTATTGCTGGGGATCAGCAGGCTGCGTTGTTCGGGCAGACGTGTTTTGAAAAGGGCGAAGCGAAAAATACTTACGGAACCGGCTGTTTTTTGCTGATGAATACCGGTCATGAGCCTGTCGCATCGCACAACGGTCTTTTGACCACGATCGCATGGGGTTTGGACGATGCGGTGACATATGCACTGGAAGGGTCCATATTTATCGGTGGCGCGGCAATTCAATGGCTTCGCGATGAGGTTGGACTTCTCAGAAACGCGGCGGAATCAGAGCGATGCGCTCAGGAGGTTCCCGATACGAACGGGGTGTATTTTGTGCCCGCATTTGTGGGTTTGGGCGCGCCTTATTGGGATCCCTATGCCAGAGGAACGATTGCGGGCCTTACCCGTAGCGCCAACAGGAACCATTTGATCCGCGCTGCCCTTGAATCCATCGCTTATCAAACTTGCGATGTGCTGTCGGCGATGCAGGAAGATTCCGGTGTGCGGCTTCAATCCCTTCGAGTCGATGGCGGCGCCAGCGCCAATGACTTTCTGATGCAGTTTCAATCCGATCTGATCCAGGCTGAAGTGCAGCGGCCGGTCTGCATCGAAACCACAGCGCTTGGCGCTGCATACCTGGCAGGATTGTCCGAAGGCTTTTGGACAGATTTTGCAGACATCACAAACAATTGGGTGCGCTCCGGCGTTTTTATACCGTCTGTTACCGATCAGAAGAGTTCAGAGCTTCTGGACGGATGGCATAAGGCCGTGCGCTGCGCAATGGGTTGGGGGAGGTCCTGATGGAAAAATATTTGGCGCAAATCAAGGCACATCCGGCATTTGAAGGAATCACACAGGATGATGATATCCTTTGGCTTCGAAAGTGCATGGATGCGAAGATAGAAAATTTCCAGCGCGGAGAAACGGTTTTTCGCGAGGGAGACGAACTGCTGTTCGCAAGTATTGTATTGGAAGGAAGCGCTCTGGCCGTTTCAGCCGAAGGAAAGCTGGAAAAAATAGGGCCCGGCGGATATCTCTTTGTCGGAATGCCCTCCGGCCAATCGTTCTACGCCCCCTTTACGATCCTTGCAGATACCGATTTGACAGTGCTTTCCATGCGTGCTCTGCGGCTGGGTAAACTGTGCAGCTTTCGCTGTGTGTTTCACGCTCAGCTCATCGAAAACATCCATAATTATTTTGCATAAGACTATTGACAACCCCCCTGACGGGGGGTATATTAATGTTAATGTTAGCACTCACCCATAAAGAGTGCTAACAAAAGATCGGGCGCTGATCGGATCAGAAAAGGAGGTTTCCATGGAGCTCAGTGAAAGAAAGCTGCAAATCCTTCATGCGATCGTAGCCGACTTCATCTATTCGGCCGAGCCGGTAGGAAGCCGGACACTTTCGCGAAAATACGACATGGGTATCAGTCCTGCCACGATTCGGAACGAAATGTCTGATCTGGAGGATATGGGCTATTTAAGCCATCCACATACTTCAGCAGGGCGCATTCCCTCCGATAAAGCCTATCGCCTTTATGTCGACCAGATGATGAAAGACTACCAGATTCCCGAAGCAGAAAAGACGATCATTGCAGAAAAACTCACGCAGAATGTGCGGGAACTGGAACGAACGGTCCATTATGCGGCGACACTGCTGTCGGAGATCACGAATTTGGCTTCTTTTGCGATTACTCCGAACAGAACAGAGAATACACTGAAATATGTCAACTTGCTCCCTGTGGACGAGCGAACGGTCGTATTGATGATCGTTGGCCAGGACGGAAAGGTGAGCAGCGCAAACATCAGGCTGGAGCACGATTACACCACCGAGAATCTGGAGCTGATGTCTCGGGTCCTGACCCATAATTATAAAGGCAAGACTATCAATAATATTTTAACACTGGATATCGTCAAAGCATTCGAGAACGATATGTATGCCATTCACGACTTCGCGCAGCGGATCGCGCCGGATTTTTTGGACACGCTGGAGCGCATGCTGACTGTGGACCTGTACATGGAAGGTCTGAGCAATATATTTTCCATTCCCGAATACAACGATATCGACAAAGCCCGATGCTTCATAGAAATGGTACAGAAAAAGCAACAGTTTACCGAAGTTCTGGTTAATCGGGAAAACGGATTGATCATTACCATCGGAAGCGAGAACGCGGAAGCGTACATGAAGGATTGCAGTTTGATCACCGCGGATTATCGTATCGACGGAAGACTGGTGGGAAAGATCGGAGTCATCGGTCCGACCCGCATGAAATACGGAGAGATCACTTCGGTGCTTAAATATATGTCGGACAATATCAGCCAGACGTTTCAGTTAAAGGGAGAAAAGAAGGATGAGTGAAGAAAAACGAAAGAAGCACAAAAACGGACCTGAGACGGATATGCCCGACCAACCGGGGACAGAATCCGAAGAAATCAGCGAAACGCCCGAACAGGACGAAGAGGATCTTCAGACCAGATATCTGAGATTGGCAGCTGATTTTCAGAACTTCAGGCGCAGGTCCGAAAAAGAAAAGAACGACGTCTATGCATACGCCAACGAGAAGATCGTATTGGAGTTGCTTGATGTGATAGATAATTTTGAACGTGCCACGGACCACAACTGGGAGGCCGGGGAAGCCCGGCTCATGGAAGGAATGACCATGATCCTGAAACAACTTCAGGACGTGCTGGAAAAAAACCACGTGGAAGCGATTGACGCTTTGGGTCAGCTCTTTGATCCGACCTATCACGATGCCGTGATGACGGAGCCCAGCGAGACCTGCGAAAGCGGCAGAGTCACAAGGGTCATGCAAAAGGGGTATATGCTCAATAAAAAAGTGATCCGTCCCGCAATGGTTGTTGTGGCGGCGGAGCGGGCAGAGTAAGAAGGAAACGAAAGACAGCATTATTGGAGGTATAAAAATGGGTAAAGTTATTGGTATCGATTTAGGAACAACAAACTGCTGCGTCGCAGTGCTTGAAGGCGGGGAACCGACTGTCATCACAAACGCGGAAGGCAACAGAACCACACCGTCCGTCGTCGGATTCACCAAAGGCGGAGAACGGCTCGTCGGTGAAACGGCCAAACGCCAGGCCATCACCAATCCGGAGCGTACGATTTCGTCCATAAAGCGGCATATGGGATCTTCCCATAAAGTGTCGATCGACGGAAAAGATTATACGCCTCAAGATATCTCGGCGATGATTCTGGCGAAGCTGAAGACCGATGCGGAAAGCTATCTGGGCGAAAAGGTGACGGAAGCAGTCATCACAGTTCCCGCATATTTCTCCGACAGCCAGAAGCAGGCTACCAAGGATGCCGGCAAAATCGCAGGCCTTGATGTCAAGCGGATCATCAATGAACCGACCGCGGCAGCGCTGGCCTACGGCCTGGATAAAGACACGGAGCATCATAAAATCCTGGTATACGATCTGGGCGGCGGTACGTTCGACGTATCCATCCTGGAACTGGGAGACGGTGTTTTCGAAGTGCTTTCAACCAACGGAGACACCAAGCTGGGCGGCGACGATTTCGACAATGTGCTCATGAACTTTATGGCCGATCAATTTGCCAAGGAAAACGGCGTCGACCTGCGAAAAGATAAAATGGCTCTCCAACGGTTGAAGGAAGCGGCAGAGAAGGCCAAAAAAGAACTTTCCGCGTCCCAGACGACGAATATAAACCTGCCGTTCATCACCGTGAACGCAGACGGTCCGCTGCATCTGAACATGGATGTCACCCGGGCGAAATTCGATCAACTGAGCGCAGATCTGGTCAAGCGGACGATCGGGCCCATGAAAAAGGCCATGACCGATGCCGGTGTAACCTCAGCTGACCTCGACAAAGTGATCCTGGTGGGCGGATCCACCCGTATCCCCGCCGTGCAAGAAGCGGTGAAGAGCACCACAGGCAAAGAACCGTTTAAAGGTATCAATCCTGACGAATGCGTGGCGATCGGCGCCGCGATCCAAGCCGGTGTCTTGACGGGAGAAGTCAAAGACGTATTGCTGCTGGATGTGACGCCTCTTTCCCTGTCCATCGAGACTCTGGGCGGCGTAGCAACACGGCTGATTGAACGCAACACGACGATTCCCACGAAGAAAAGTCAGATCTTTTCAACTGCGGCGGACAATCAGAGCGCAGTGGACATCCACGTGATGCAGGGCGAGCGCCAGATGGCATCAGATAACATCACCCTCGGGCGTTTTCAGTTGACCGGGATCCCTGCCGCGCCCCGTGGCGTTCCCCAGATCGAAGTCACCTTCGACATCGATGCCAACGGAATCGTCAACGTCAGCGCCAAGGATCTTGGAACAGGCAAGCAGCAGAGTATAACAATCACCTCTTCGTCGAAACTGTCGGAGGATGAGATCAAACAGAAGGTCAAAGAAGCCGAAGAATTCGCGGAAGCCGATAAGCTGAAGAAAGAGGAGATCGAGACACGCAACCAGGCTGAGACGCTCATATACGAAACTGAAAAGAATCTGAAACAGCTGGAAGGCAAGTTGTCTCAGGAGGAAGTGGAGAAGATCACCGCGGCCAAGGAAGATTTGGCAAAGGTGCTGGAGAATGGTACACTGGAAGACATCAAGGCGAAAATCGAAGCGCTGACCAATGAGTTCCACATCATGTCCACCAAGCTCTACGAACAGGCTCAGGCAGCCGGTGCCGGAGAGGATCCCGGCCAGGGAGATTTCAACCAGCCTCAGGAGGATGCCTCGGACAATGTAGTCGATGCAGACTTCGAAGTGGTCGACGACGACAAGAAAGACGAATAATATCATAATAAAGAAGGGCGGCCCGAAACGGGCCGCCCATTGGAGATATCTATGGCAGACAAGAGAGATTACTACGAAGTACTGGGACTGAAGAAGGGCGCTACGGAAGACCAGATCAAATCCGCTTTCCGCAAAATGGCGATGAAGTATCATCCGGATAAAAACGCCGGTGATAAAGGCGCAGAAGACAAATTCAAGGAGATCAACGAAGCCTATTCCGTCCTTTCGGATCCCGATCAAAAGAATAAATATGACCGATTCGGCCATGCCGGCGTAGACCCGAACGCAGGATTTGGCGGAGGCGGTTTCGGAGGTTTTGAGGGCGGCTTCGGCGGCTTTGAAGATCTGTTCAACATGTTTGGCGGCGGCTTCGGCGGCGGCTTTTCTCAGGCGCGCAGAAACGGTCCCAGAAGAGGAGCAGACATCCAGAAGCACATGACGATCACCTTCGAAGAGGCAGCTTTCGGGACCAAAAAGGAAATTCGGCTTACGAAGGACGTATCCTGCTCTGAATGCAACGGAAGCGGAGCTGCAAAAGGGACTGCAAAGACCACCTGTCCCACCTGCGGCGGTTCCGGTCAGGTCCGGACGGTACAGAGCACACCGCTGGGGCAATTTCAGAGCGTGCGCCCTTGCGAACACTGCGGCGGGAGCGGAGAGGTGATCGATACGCCCTGTCCGAAATGTAACGGCTCGGGTAAGATCAGAAAAACAGTCACCCTTTCGGTGGAGATTCCTGCCGGTGTCGACAACGAATCCGTGATTCCCCTCAGGGGGCAGGGACAGCCCGGAAGCAACGGCGGTCCTTCCGGCGATCTGTACATCGTCTTATCGGTGGCTCCCCATCAATTATTTAAGAGAAAAGGGGACGACCTGTGGCTGGAGATCCCCATTACTTTCACTCAGGCTGCCTTAGGCGACAGCATTACCGTGCCTGCGCTTTCGGAGAAGATCTCTTATAAAGTGCCCGCCGGAACACAGCCCGGGACTGTATTTCGCATCAAGGGGAAGGGCATAAAAAATGTTCGCTCCGGAAAACCGGGTGACCTGTATATTCAGGTAAACCTGGAGGTTCCCACGAAGCTGACTGCAGAGCAAAAGGAACTCATCAAGGATTTCGGTGAATCCAAGACCTTGGAAGGCTACAGCAAGAAAAAGAATTTTATGGACAGCGTCAAGGAACTATTCAAGTAGGAGAAGCTGTGAAATATCGGGAAATCACGATCCATACGAAAGTAGAAGATCTGGATGAACTGATCCTTCAATTGGAAGAGCGGGGAATCACAGGTCTGATCATCAACGATCCCAGGGAATTGCCGGAGTTGATGGAAAACAAAGAAACATACCATTGGGATTATATCGACGAGTCGGTCATACGGGAGCTTTCCGCCGACCCGTCGATTACATTTTATTTGGAGGAGGGAACAGAGCTTGCCTCCTTATTGGACGAATCTGCTTTGCGGGATGCTGACGTGAAGGCAGTGGATGACCAGGATTGGCTTCATCGCTGGAAAGATTACTTCGAACCGGCTCCCATCACGGAACGGTTCGTGGTGAAACCCGCTTGGAGTACTTATACCGCCGGACCCGGCGAACAGGTCATCGACATGGATCCGGGCATGGCATTCGGAACGGGCACCCACGCTACAACCAGACTTTGCCTGCAGTTGATGGAAAAATACCTGAGACCCGGCGATCGAGTTCTGGATGTCGGAACCGGTACAGGCATTTTATCGATTGCCGCGGCGATGCTCGGCAGCGGAGAGGTTCTGGCTGTGGATATCGATCCTCAGGCTGTGACCGTCGCACAGGATAACATCGCAAAAAACCACGTAGATTTGACTGTTCGCACCGTTTTGGCGGATTTGACCGCAGGTATCGACTTCCGTGCGGATCTGGTCGTTGCCAATTTGATGGCCGATCTGGTCGTTCGCCTTTCAAATAGTGTGAGAGGGCATTTAACGGAAAAGGGCATCTATATTTCCAGCGGTATCATACAGGGGAAAGAAACCTCTGTACGAGCTGCGCTGGAATCTTCGGGCTTTGAGGTAATCGATGCGCGGCGGGAAGGCGAATGGTGGGCCATCGCCGCAAGACGCATATAAACATAACGATCACTAAAAAAGAGACAGGATTTTTTCGGATCCTGTCCCTTTTTATGCGGACTTTGAAAAATTACAGCATCGGTTTTAAGTCGGGGCTGATGATCAACGGAGTCCCGGTTGCTTCCTGGATCTGTTCAACCGTATATTCCGGATTGTATTCTGTAAGCAACAATCCATCCGGCGTAACAGCCATTACACCCATTTCGGTAACAATTTCGTCAACGACTTTGACCGCCGTATAAGGAAGTGTACATTGATCAAGTATTTTATGGGCACCTTTTTGCGTATGTTGCATGGCGATGATGACTTTCTTTGCTCCCACGACCAGATCCATGGACCCGCCCATGCCGGGTACCATTTTGCCGGGAATGATCCAACTGGCCAAATTTCCGTGCCGGTCAACTTGCAGCGCTCCCAGTACTGTGGCATCCACGTGCCCGCCCCGGATGATCCCGAAAGAAGTTGCGCTGTCGAAGAACATTGCGCCGGGCGTGGCAGTCACATATCCCGCGCCTGCGTTCATGATGTCCAGATCTTTGCAGCTTTCTTCTGCTGCGGGACCCATTCCCATCATGCCATTCTCCGACTGGAAAATAATATGAACATCTTCCGGCAGATAGTTTACGACCATTGTAGGAAGTCCAATGCCGAGATTGACTACATTACCGTCTTTCAAATCCTTTGCAACGCGCTGTGCAATGATTGCTTTTGCATCTGACATTACTGTTCACCTCCTACGATGGTATCCACGAAGATTCCTGATGTGTGGATCGTATTGGGATCCAGTTCTCCGATTTCGACGACTTCACACGTGCCCACGATGACATGCTCTGCGGCGCCCGCCATCAACGGATTGAAGTTTTGAGTCGTTCCGTTGTATATCGTATTCCCGAATTTATCGGTAACCGTACCCCTTATAAGCGCAAAGTCAGCCTTTAAGGGGAGCTCCAGGAGGTATTCCTTGTCTTCGATGGTAAGGACTTGTTTGCCTTCTGCCACGATCGTGCCCACGCCGGTGGGTGTCAGAATTCCGCCTAATCCCGTAGATGCCGCGCGAATGCGCTCCGCCAGAGTTCCTTGGGGAATGAGAACACATTCCAGCTTGTCTTCTTCCACATCAGTGTTCATCCTTTGAGCTACCTCAGGATTGAGTCCCACGTGGGAAGCGATCAGTGTTTTGATCTGGCCGTTACTGAGAAGCTTTCCAACGCCTTCTCCCGGAAGCCCGGCGTCGTTGCAGATGATGGTAAGGTTCTTGACGTTTTTCCGCACCAGCGCATCGATGAGGATTTTAGGTGTTCCGCAAACCATGAATCCGCCGACCATGATCGTAGCCCCGTCTTGGATGACCGAAACTGCCTCATCCGCTGTTTTTACTTTGTCTATCATAGTTTTACACATCCTTTTGGTTGTTTGGGTATATTATTCAAATACTATTTGCTGTAGTCGAAGAAGCCGACTCCGGTTTTTCTTCCCAGCTTATTGCCACGCACCATTTTTTTCAGCAGAGGATGGGGTCTGTATTTCGAATCGCCGAATTCCGATTGAAGGGTTTCCATGATTGCAAGACAAACATCCAGTCCGATCAGATCGCCCAATGCAAGAGGCCCCATGGGATGGTTTGCGCCAAGCTTCATGGCTTCATCGATATCTTCAGCTTTAGCTACCCCGTCGGCCAGGATTCCGACCGCTTCATTGATCATGGGGATCAGAAGTCTGTTTACAACAAATCCGGGCGCCTCAGCTACCTGGACCGCCGTTTTACCCAAGGTTTCCGTCAGCGAGACGATCGTGCTTCTGGTTTCGTCCGACGTGGCAAGGCCCATGATGATTTCCACCAGCTTCATCATCGGGACCGGGTTGAAGAAGTGCATTCCGATGATCTTATCAGGTCTGCCGGTCGCCGTGGCGATTTCTGTAATGGAAAGAGAGGAAGTGTTTGTCGCGATGATCGCATCCGGCTTGCAGAGGGCGTCCAATTCTGCAAAGAGCGCCTTTTTGGCTTCCATATCTTCCGTGGCCGCTTCGATGACCAGGTCCGCATCTTTGATGATTTCAATATCCGTGGAACCCTTGATCCGGCCCATGATTTCAGCCTTATCATCGGCTGTGAGCTTTTCTTTGGCGATCAGTCTGTCCAAATTCTTTTCTACTGTCGCAATTCCTTTGTCCACAGAAGTCTGTCTTCGTGCTCTGAGAACGACTTCAAAACCATTTTGGGCCAACACTTGTATAATGCCGGCGCCCATGGTCCCCGTGCCTAAAACACCAATTTTTTTCATTGTGCTCCTCCTTGTTATATTCTGCGAGGCCTTCTATCGTAGACGGCCATGGTTTGACTGCTAAACTACACTTCCATAATTATATACCATCACTCACTTGCCTGTAAACTCCGGTTTTCTTTTCTCCAGGAAAGCGGACATGCCTTCCTTTTGGTCCGATGTGGCAAAGCACTTGGCAAAGACCTCGGCTTCCACCAGGATCGCCTGATCCATGTTTGATAATTCCAATCCCTTCCGAATGGCTTGTTTGGAGTAGGAAACGGCCAACGGCGCATTTCCGGCTATTTTTTTTGCCATTGCGACGGCTTCTTCCATCACGCGCTCTTGCGGAACGACTTGATTGACCAGCCCGATCGATTCGGCGACTTCTGCGGTGATGATGGATCCGGTTAGAATCAGTTCCATCGCTTTTCCTTTTCCCACCAGCCGCGGAAGTCTCTGCGTGCCTGAATAACCGGGTGTGATACCGAGCGTCACTTCCGGTTGTCCGAATTTTGCCCGCTCACCGGCAATTCTGATATCGCAGGCCATGGCCAACTCACATCCGCCGCCCAGCGCAAATCCGTTTACGGCGGCGATTACGACTTTATCCATCGTTTCGATTCTGCGAAACACTTGTTGCCCCAGCAGGCCAAATTCCCGTCCGGTCTCTTCGTCGAGACCTTGCATCCGCGCGATATCTGCTCCCGCCACAAAGGCTTTCCCTTCTCCGGTAATAATGATCGCTTTGATATCAGGGTCCGCCGCCGCATTTTCCAGCTCAGCACTGAGTTCCGTCAGGACCTGTTCGTTCAAAGAATTCATGGCTTCGGGCCTGTCAATGCGAATAATGCCAATGCTTTCTGCTTTTTCCAACTTCACCATACGCATATTTCTTTCCTCTCCGGGTTATTTCCCTTTGTATTCCGGTTTTCTCTTTTCAATGAAAGCCCGCATACCTTCCTTCTGATCCTCGGTGCTGAAAAGAGTAGCCCAGTTTTTCTTTTCAATGTCCACACCCTCCATCAAATCGGCACAAGCCAGCCCTTCCCGCATGGTCTGCTTGATCAGCTTCATGGCCAAAGGAGCTTTGCGGGATAACTTTTCAGCGAATTTCATGGTTTCGGCAAACAATTCTGCATCGCTGTAAATCCGGTTGACAAGGCCGATTTGAAGCGCTCTTGCTGCATCGATGATCTCGCCGGAAAATATCAGTTCCTTTGCCCAGGGACTGCCGATCGAAAGAGGCGTTCGAATGGTGCCGCCCGCTCCGGGCATGATGCCAAGATTGATTTCAGGATAACCCAGCTTGGCGCCTTCTGCGGCAAACCGGATATCACAGGCCATGGCCAGCTCCAGCGCGCCGCCCAAGGCATATCCTTCGATCCCGGCGATGGTGGGAATATCCAACAAATCCAGTTTGTTGTATGTAGGCGTAAAGATGAAGTCAGCTGCCTCCTCCACGGTCATTTCAACCATGGATTTGATGTCAGAGCCTGCAGCGAAGTTTTTATCGCTCCATAGTACTAAAACACGTATGCTCTGGTCGTCCCGGATCTGTTCCAGCAAAGCATCCAGTTCATCGATGATCTCCCGGTTCAAAGCGTTGAGCGCTTCGGGTCGATGAATACTGATCAGGCCAATTCCATTATTAATTTCTAAACTCAAGTAACGCATCAAATCCTCCATGTCGGTTCTGTGATAATGAATAGTGATAAGATGCAATAATTACCATGCAAATTTATTGCCAACATCATATATCATATTTTTTCATTTTTCGCACGATAGTGGACTGATCTACTTTTAATGCTGCCGCAATCTCACGTGTGGTTTTGAATTTTGCTTTAGCCTGCTGCAACATGAGCTTTTCCAGATTTTCCACGGCTTCTGTCAAGGACAAGTCATCGTTGGCTGTGATCGCTTTGATCGTGTTCTTCCGAATGACTTTTGCATTGTCGGCCAACCAGGGAACATCTTCCACCTGCAGGTAGTCGTTGTTGCTCAGGATGACCATGTTTTCGATCACGTTTTTCAGTTGTCGAACATTTCCCGGCCACGTAAAGCTGAGAAATTCCTGCACAACATCCATCGTCAGGTATTTGTTCTGCTGATATTTATTGTTGAAATGAGCCATGAACAAGCGGGCAAGGGGTTCGATATCATCGGTTCGCTTGCGCAGCGGAGGAATATGCAGCTGGACAACATTCAGGCGATAATAAAGATCCTCTCGAAAGCTTCCGTTTTCCACCATTTCTTCCAGGGATTTATTGGTGGCGGCGATAATGCGTATATTTACCTCTACATCTTTGGATCCGCCGACTCGACGGATCTCCTTGGATTCAAGCACACGGAGAAGCTTTACCTGAAAATCCAAAGATGTTTCACCGATCTCGTCCAGAAATACCGATCCCCCGTTGGCCAGCTCCAGCAAGCCTGTCTTTCCATGCTGGGATGCGCCTGTAAAGGCGAATTTCTCGTAACCGAACAGTTCGGATTCCAGCAGGTTTTGAGGGATGGCTCCGCAGTTGATGGTGATGAAAGGTTTTTCCTTGCGCAGGCTTTTTTTGTGGATATACTTCGCGACTTCCTCTTTGCCGACACCGGATTCTCCCGTGACCAGCGCGGTTGTCTGAAAATTAGCGATCTTTTCGGCTGTGTTGAGTATGGACTTCATTTGTTCGGATATGGCGATTACTTTGTGTTCGCCCTTGGCAATCATTTCCGAAAAATCATAGCAGGAAGATAGGATCTGTTCCCGGGTGCGGGCTTTGAGCAGCTCTTCCCGCAGTTCATAAATCTCGGTGATATCCCGGACGTTGATGACGATTTTCTTGATATCTCCCTTTTTCCCGAAAACGGGACGCCCGGTCACAATGATGTTTTTTCCGGATTTCGTGATCTGTCTTTTGGATACGGGCTGCTTTTGCTCCGCCACCACGAAAGCGACCGAGTTTGGCATCCAGACGGGATTGATCAGTTCTTTCATGTTTCGTCCGATCAGATCAGCGCATTTGATTTCGGCGATCCGCTCGTAGGAGTTGTTCACATAAAGAACATTTCCGTCTCCATCGGTCACCAGGATCCCATCGTAAGAACCTTCCAGGATTTCCATCAGGTCTTCGGAAACTTTTTTTTCGTTTTCCAATTGTTTTTTTATTTGAGGTGCGGTGTCTGATTTTGATGCAATTCTGACACGATTTTCATTTTTGGGACACATAAGCCCTCCCTGAAGCAAACGGAAATGCGTTCTTATTAGATGTGTGCTATGCGAGTCGTAATCACATGTGAAATGATATCACAAAGAGCTCGCAGCCGCAACGATACCTTGATGCAATATTGATAATTATGCAGTCATGCATCGCCTTTTATGAAGAAATAAAGATTAATTTCGGAGCAATTATTGATTTGGCAAAAATATTTCGTTGATTTTTTTATTTTGTGTGCTTAAAATGGGTTCAGATGGTATAATTAATTCATCTGAACGCGCTTGATGAACGAAACGTTCATCTAAAAGGAGGGTAACATGAAGAAATTTTGGTCATTCCTGCTGGTAGCCGTACTATGCATGGGCCTGCTTGCAGGTTGCGGCGGAGGTGCCGCAGTGGAAGAAGAAGAA
>JAQUXD010000136.1 GCA_028692535.1 Eubacteriales bacterium
TGAAGCACCGTGCCGGTTGCGGCGCATGTTCTGGATATATTTCCGGTGTTGGGTGGGATTTCCGGCTCCACTAATACAATATGCAATGCCATAGTGGTATTGTACTACATTTTCTTCATGCTTGGTATATTGTATGGTATAATATTGCCCAGACAAATCAGACGAATCCCTTTCGTCTTCTGAAATTACGGAGGTAAAGAATGAAAAAAGACACCATCGGCGTGGCGCTTCTGGGCTGCGGAAATGTGGGAAGCGGAACGTTCCGTGTATTGGAAGAAAACGCCGGGCTCATCGCACGGAGAGTCGGAGGAGAGGTAAAGGTGAAAACCATCCTCGTCAAGGATCTTGGCAAGGATCGGGGTCCCGAGATCCCCAGGCAACTGCTCACCGACGATTACACCTCGATCCTGAACGACCCCGACATCGATATCGTCGCCGAACTGATGGGCGGATTGGACCCGGCCATATCTTATATGCAGCAGGCGCTGTTGGCGGGGAAACACGTAGTGAGCGCCAACAAAGCCGCGCTGGCCCGATCCGGAGAAGCGCTTACAAGAACGGCGCTCGAACAACGCCTGATGCTGCGCTACGAAGCTGCAGTCTGCGGAGCCATTCCGGTGATGAATGCGATTTCCACGGCACTGGCCGCTAATGAAATCACTCAAATCCAGGGAATCCTCAACGGAACTACGAACTACATCCTCACCCGAATGGATGAAGATCACGCTCCTTATGCTCAGGTTTTGAAAGACGCTCAGGACAAGGGCTTCGCCGAAGCGGATCCCACCGGTGATGTGGAAGGACACGATGCGGTCAACAAACTGACGCTGCTCATCGCCGCCGGTTTCGGAGAGTACGTCAGTCCCGATGACATCGAGCGGGAAGGAATCACCGGCGTCACCGAAGAGGACCTCCGCAATGCTGCAGAACAAAATAGAAAAATCAAGCTCATCGCTACAGCTGTGAAGGAAAAGGATGGAATCCGCGCCTGGGTGCGGCCGGAGTCTGTACCTGCGGAGAACCCTCTGTCAAGAGTTCGCAACGAGTTCAATGCCGTGCTGATCTCCTGCAATATGGCTGATGACATCTTCCTCCAGGGAAGAGGCGCCGGTCCGCTGCCCACCGGCAGCGCCGTTGCCGGAGACATCACGGAAATCGCCGCCTGCATCGCCAGAGGCACCGAAATGAACGCGCTGCCCACATGGAGGTTGTAATGAATCTGTATCAGCAATGGAATGAATGGATCCAGGGACAAAACGACGATACCTTTGACGCCTTCTGGGAAAAATATTCGTCGGCCGAGGAACGAATCTACGAAGATATTCTGAAAAATTATCCCGCCGTGCCGGTGGGAACCTTAAACGAACTTGCCGAAAAATATGCGGTGGAACCGATCCTTTACATGGGATTTCTGGACGGAATCAATTCCAGCCTTCGGGAGCCCCTGCCTCTGGAGACTTATGACGAAACCAGCGAAATCAAGCTGGACATCCTCTACGAGACTCTCCTGTTCAATATGTTTGCGGCCAAGGCCGATTACCTGTATGAACTGGAAGAATGGAGCCGTGTTCTGCCCAAGGAAAAACAAGAAGAGATCTATGACCGCTACCGGCGGTCCAGGACCGTGGTGAAAGATCCGAAGATCGGCCGGAACGACCCCTGCCCCTGCGGCAGCGGAAAAAAATACAAGAAGTGCTGCGGAAAGAACGCGGAATAAAATGGCGATCTTACAAAAATCCGGTCGGGAAGAAGTCGTCAGACAATTGCTTCGGGCATATCCCGACGCCGGTTGCGCGCTGCACTTCAACTCGGTTTTTCAGTTGCTGGTATCCGTAGTGTTGTCGGCACAGACCACAGATAAGAGCGTCAACGAAGTGACACCGAAGCTTTTCGAAAGAGCGCCGGATGCGCAGACGATGGCTGAATTGCCGCCCGAAGAGATTCAGGAGCTGATCCGGCGCATCGGCATGTATCGGACCAAGGCCGCCAATGTGTCAAAACTCTCCCGGATCCTTGCGGATGACTATGGCGGAAATGTCCCGCAGGACTACGATCGGCTGATCGAATTGCCCGGGGTAGGGCGGAAAACCGCAAATGTTGTTCTGTCGGTGGCCTTTGGAGAGCAGCGGATCGCTGTGGACACCCACGTGTTCCGCCTGGCAAACCGGATCGGACTCACCCAGGAGGCGGATGTGCTGAAGACTGAGCTGGCCCTTATGAAAGCGATCCCCAAACAGCACTGGACCGCCATGCACCACGCGCTGATCTTCCACGGCAGACAAATCTGCTCGGCAAAAAAACCCCGTTGCGAAGATTGCTGCATTCGTGATGCCTGTCTCCGCAACGGGCTGTAAACGTCCCAATACTCCCAAGCCGCCGTTACAGCGGCTTTTTTTATCGAACCGGACAGACGCCGTTTTCGCACCCGTCGTTTCCGATGTCGTACTGTGTTTCCGTGATTTCATATTTGGCGATCAGCGAGGGAACAAAAGCATTCATCGCCGCCGCTCTTTCCCGATACTCTTTTTCCGTGATCTCTTCGTAGGGCAGCAGATCGTAAAAATTATCATCATAGGAAAGGAAGGACAGTGCCAACGTCTCGTCCCAGTGATCGAATACCCACTGTTCCACCTGGTCCCACTCCCCGTCCCTGACGTGGACGGTAATGGAGCAGTTATGCTCCACGTAGTGATCCATAAACATCTTATAGATCTCCAACTGTTCGATCGCCGATACATCCCCTTTCAGTTTCCCTTCGGGGGCCTTCACCGGGAATTCCACGACCTTCGTGGAGCAGTTCTCCAGCGTCTGGCCGACCTCTGGAAGCACGGGATAGCCCAGCTCTTCACAGACCTTCGTCAAGGGATCGTCCGCAGATATGCGGATCCTCCGAACATAGTATGGCGCATGGGAGAAGTGCACGCCGGAGGAAACCACCGGCAGCAGACTCAAGGTTCCTTCGGGCTTGACGGTGGTCGTCAGCAACGGTCTGGGCAGGCCCAACTCGTCAGCATAGTTGTCCGCCGCCTGCCGCGCAGCGGCTTTCAGCTCCCGCAGCAATTCTTCCTGGCCGGTTCGATCCAGGCCTGTGGCGTTGACCATGTCCTGCCAGCCGGTAAGCGAGCATCCCAGCAGCTTGTCTCGCTGCTGCACGTTGTTCCACTCGGGGATCTCCAGTTCCGTACAGGTCATGCGATATCCGGCTCTGGCCGATAAGCGCTGGGCTTCCAGCAGACCTGCTTTGTCCAGCGTGCCGTCCTCTTTCACAAAAGCCTTTACATTCACGGTGGTCAGGTTGCACAGGCCTTTGGAGTCCAGAAGGATCTCTGCGCAGGGATTGATGCCGTTGAAGTTCGGTCTGCGCCTTGCGCCTGCTTCCGCATTGACCCACCCGGGTTCTCCCGAATATCGCATCTGCGTCAGATGCCAGTGCAGCTTTTCTCTTGTCGGTTTTCTTTCATAATATATGGAGTTGTTGCTCATCTGCCGGTGGGACAACTCCTGGTCGATGACCCACTTCTCTCCGACTTTCTTATATAATTGATTTTTGGCCTGGATGCATTCCTCGTCGTCCGCGTCGATCAGAACGATTTCCGCCGTTCTTCTCACACCGCCCACGACCACGTTTTCGCCGATGATATTGGCGATATCCATACAATCGATGGGCTGAAGCCGCGTCTTTGCATCCACTTGGCGCACACCTGCTTTTTCA
>JAQUXD010000137.1 GCA_028692535.1 Eubacteriales bacterium
TTACTATTTTAAAAAGGACGAAAAAACAGCACTGCCTATAGGTGTGCTGTTCATACAATGGAAAAGGTTCCGCAGATCAAACCGATTTGTTGCTGTCGGAAGAAACGTTGCTGGCTGTTCTGTTGGAAACCATCTGTATTGAGTCGATACATATCCGGGGTTCATCCTTTCATTCAAGTCCGAATCAAGTGTATCACATGTTGCATGAAAAACCAATGGCCGGTTCGCTTTTTTCAACTTTTTGCGGGGATTCGTTTTGCGGCGGGTCACTGAACTGTCCCGGCAGTGGTCTCCTGATACATTTCATAAAATGTAATATCCATTTTTACGGTCACAGCGCCGGTCTTTAAATCGTTTCCTACAGCCGTAAAGCTCACGGTACCCACCAGATTTCTATACTTGCAGTTCATCAGTTCGTTCAGAATGCTCTTGGCTTTGACATAATCCGACGCCCCAAAGGTCATATTGATGGATCGCCGGGCAAGGCCTGAGGTAAAGTCAATATCCGGAAAAACAAGGTTGTAGCCTGTACTCCCTTGCAGAATGCGATTCAGCTCGATCATCAGCGGCTGGATATTGTCGTAGTCCGGAACAGGCGCGATCATTTTCGTCGGGTCTTCCTTGTAGATCTCCAGCTCTGCCTGCATTGTTTCGAGACGGTCCAGCCGCGCCCGCTCCAAAGCAAGCTCCGACTGAGCGAACTGGCTCCGCAGGTCCGCATCGGTGATATTCGTGACGATATTCTGGTGGACAGCCACATAATACAACATGGCCAGGATCAGAAAAACCAGGATCAGGAGCAGTGTTTTTTCTCTGGGACTGAATTCTCTTTGCATCATGGCTGAGTCCCCACATTCTTAAACCGCACCTGAATATTGACAGTTTCGTCCCGAGCAGGATCGTTTCCCGCAGTGGTGATGGCTACAGCATGGACCGAGGGATCCCCGTAGAGCGCCTCGATCAGACCAGACGTCTCTGCCAGCGTAACGCTGTGGAGCACCAGGGTAAGGGTATTGTCCGAAATGGTATAGCTCTTGGCATAACCCACAGACAGCAGCAGTTCATCCACCAATTCCACGATATCGCCCCTGTCCGCCCGCGCCAGCTCCGCATCGGTAAAGCCGCTGTACGTGTAACGCTGGTATTCGTTCAGGATATCCTCGTATTTCTCTGTGGCCCTTCGGGCTTCTTCCAGCGCGCTCTCGATCCGGGCGGCTTCGGAATTTGCCGTATACAGTGCAACCATCCGGTCGAACACGCCGAGCTTGATCACGCCGAAAAGCAGCAACCCAAAAATCCCGATCATCAGAGCCGTACGCCCCGGATGATTGGTCCTGCGCTCCTTCTGCATCAGATTCAGGGTCTTCTTTGTGGGAAGCGCCTGTTTTTTCTTGTTCGGCTTGCTCAAAAGATCCTCCGGTCCATTATTGGAGCGTCAGGCCTACGGCCACGGGGTACAGAAACGGATCAATGATATCGCGGGCCGAATCGGGCATCAGCTGCACGATGCCGTCCAGTTGCGGCGAGATCATCTCCCGGATCTGCCGAATCAGCAGCCCTACTTTGGCTCCTCCGCCACACAGGTAAGCTTTCTCCAAATCCGTCTCCGGATAGTTGAATCCGTAAAAATTGATCGCTCGCATGATCTCTACGGCGATGGCGGAGTAGATTACAGCACATTCCGGAAGACTCAGCACATCGTCCTTGTTTTCGTGCTTCAGCATTCGAGCCTCGTAAGGATCGACACCCAGGACCTTTCCAATAACAAGATCTATGTCCTTTCCGCCGGTGTCGATCACCCGGGTCACCTCGATGGTGTCACCGCGGAAAAGATGTACACGAGTGCTCTCGTGCCCCAGATCAATGATGCAGTAGTCTTTTCCGGCTTCCTCGGGATGCCGCTTTCCATGGGAACGGATCAGATTTCCGTAGGCCAGCTCCTCCGGTATAAAGGTTCGAAGGCGGTAGCCCGCCCTGTTCAAAATCCGCCCATAGCGCTGAACCACTTCCTTTCGCACGACTGCCGCCATGATATCCATGGTCTTGTCTTCGGCTTTCGGCGGGGTCACGATATAATAGTCAAAAAAGTAGTGGCTCTTATCTTGTGTCAGATAATCCCTGAATTCGTAAGGGAGATTCAATTCCAACTGCTCCGCAGTCATCAGGGGTACGGTCAAGCGATGGACATACATACTGCCTCGGGGAACGGCGGCAGCCACATCTCTTCCTTTCATGCGGTTCTTTCGCCCGCCTTCCTTCAGATGCGCGGCCATGGCAGCATCGGATTGAATAGCGCCGTCCTTTATCAGATCCCGGGGCATGGCAAAGCAAGCGGCTTTCTGGATCACGCCGTTGCTGTTGGTTACCATTTTGATTTCGCCGGCGCCGATGTCGACGCCGATGGTCGCTTGTGCCATAGCGGTTCCTTTGCTCAAGCTATAGGAAGGATCGGTACCAGTTCAGCAGGGGCCCCGACCACAGAAGAACAAACCAGTATGCTGTGATGATCGCAGGGCCGAAAGGAAATGCTTCCGGATCCCGATCATCGGAAGATTTTTTCCGAAGGATCGGGGACAGCAGGATTCCAAGAATACAAGCTGTAAGGATCAACAGCAGATTTGCCTGCCAGGAGAAGTACAGTCCGATGGCAAAAAACAGCTTGATGTCCCCCCCGCCCATGGACGCCCGGCCCAGCAGGCGGTCCATGATCAATACCAGTATAAACAACGGAAGGCTCACTGACAAGCCTCCCAGCAGACCGGTCAGAAGATTTTTGGCCGGATCTCCGCCCAGGATAAAGGAAAAGAGAACAAAGTTCAAGATGACGCCGGCAAGAAGCCGGTCGGGGATCCAGCGGACATCCCAGTCCACCCAGGCGATGCAAAAGAGCAGTGATCCTGCGATCAGATATTGCAGGGCCTCCGGCGACACATCAAAACGCCATACCACGCTCATGAAATAGGCTCCGCAGAGCAGCTCGGCAACGGGATATCGCAAGGAAAGCCCGGCGCCGCAGCCGCGGCACCGGCCCTTCTGATAAAAATAACTGAACACCGGAATCAATTCCAAAGGACTCAATGCTTTGCCGCAGACCGGGCAACGGCTCCGCCCTTTTATCGCGCTTTGCTCCCGGGCAAACCGGTAAGCCCAGCAATGCAAAAAACTGCCCATGACCAACCCCAGCAGGGCGGTGAGGCCGAGAATATAGGCAACAAGTCCCGGTGACAGCAGCTGCAGCATTGCGATTCCCCCTCTTTGCAGAGACGGCAGACTGCACTGGTGCAGTCTGCCGCTTTTGTTAATATAGCCCTACATTCATTATGCAAGCATAATAAAATATCTCGTTACTATTGCCATGACGCTGATGTGACTTCTCCATCGGTGACAGTAATAGCGATAATTTCTCCACTAGTTACTTTACTCGGATAAGCTGTACCCGTTGCAGGATCT
This sequence comes from Eubacteriales bacterium, assembly GCA_028692535.1. Taxonomy (GTDB): domain Bacteria; phylum Bacillota; class Clostridia; order Peptostreptococcales; family Anaerovoracaceae; genus UBA10908. Next base: position 3,451 of record JAQUXD010000137.1, read on the forward strand.
GCACCCGCTGAAGCAACCTTTACGATTTCCATCGTAGATTCTGCACCAGTTCCAGTTCCTTCGATTGCGGAATAGTTAACCGCACCTGTTTCGTTGTCGAGCATATACTTCGCTACAGCCAGGGATGTGGCTGTACGAAGATTCGCGTCATCCACGGCTTGGTTGGCTTTGTCCAACTGGGCGCTGAACGTGGGAATGGCGATGGCGGCCAGAATGGCGATGATCGCGATCACGATCAGCATCTCGATCA
>JAQUXD010000138.1 GCA_028692535.1 Eubacteriales bacterium
CTTCCGCCCGGGTCAGGTACCCTTCGGGGCGGAAGGTGCCGTCGGGATAGCCTTCCAGCAGGCCGGCGGCGGCGGCGATCGCAATGGGGTATTCATAGGCAGACTCCGCAGGCACATCAGGGAACGGTGCCGAAGGCACCGTTCCTTCCTCTGTTCGGGCAATTTGCACACCGGTCAGACCGGGATCGGTTTCTTCCAGAAGCCTGGAATACACCAGCGCCATATGCTGCCGGGCGATGGGGCGGTCCAAAGAAGTCTCGCCGATATCCCGTCCGGTGAACAGCTCTCGGCGGAGTCCTTCTCTGTAATACCTTTCGGCCCAGTGCGCCGCGGAGGTTTTCGGCGCTTCCGGGATTGCCATGCGCAGAAATTCTCCGCAGGTTACAATCCGGTCCGGGCGGAAGGTTCCATCCGGATATCCTTCCAGGATCCCTTCGGTTCGGGCCCGTTCCACGGCCCCCGCATGCCACTGCCAAGCGTGTACGTCACTGAAGGCGGCGCCTGTCCCGAAGCTGACCGTCGTCAGCCCGGCCGCAGCCATCAGAAGGATTGCCGAAAATACACAAAAGCAAAGCCTTGCGCACATTACAGGGCTTTGCCTTCCGATCCTGTCAAACTTCATCTTTCTTCCTTCCTGCGCTCTTCCTCAGGAATTCTCCAAGCGCCACTATTATACAGGAATATTTTTCCAATTACAAGCCTACCCGTCAAAATTCTCTCTTGCATTCACCGAAACCGGCCATTCCGCCGTTGCGGGCGACGACCTCTTTTGATATACTGAGCTGTACGATAGTTCTCACAGTTTTAACCCATAGAAAGAAGGTAGTCCATGCAACCGGGCTTCGACGCAGAGAAGTATTTAGAAGAGCAATCCAAGTATATCCTGGAAAGGATCAACAAGAAGAAGGTAGAACGGCTCTACCTGGAATTCGGCGGAAAGCTGGTTCACGACAAGCACGCCATGAGAGTCCTTCCGGGATTCGACGAAAATGCCAAAGTAAAGCTACTGGCGAAAATGAAGGAACATGCAGAGATCATCATCTGTATCTATGCCGGAGATATCCTCACCAACAAGACCCGTCAGGATTTCGGCATCACTTACGACCTGGAAGTCATGCGACTGATCGACACGTTCCGAAGCTACGAGCTGACCATCAACAGCGTTGTGATCACCCGCTACGAAGATCAACCTGCGGTGAACACCTTCATCAACAAACTGGAACGGCGCGGCATTAGAACTTATAAACACCACTTTACAAAGGGGTATCCCACCGATGTGGAAACCATCGTAAGCGCCGAAGGATACGGAAGCAATCCCTTTATCGAAGTGACCAAGCCCCTGGTAGTGGTAAACGGGCCGGGTCCGGGCTCCGGCAAGCTGGCCACCTGTCTTTCCCAGCTCTACCACGAAAATCTCCGGAACGTCAAAGCCCGTTATGCCAAATTCGAAACCTTTCCCATCTGGAACCTTCCGCTGAAGCATCCGGTGAACATCGCCTACGAAGCGGCCACGGTGGACCTGAAAGACGTCAATATGATCGACTCCTTCCATTTGGACCACTACGGAGAGACTGCGGTAAACTACAACCGGGATCTGGAAATCTTTCCGGTGCTGAAACGGATCATCGAAAAGATCACCGGGGAAGAATCGGAATACAACTCTCCCACAGATATGGGCGTTAACCGTGCGGGTTTTTGCATCACCGATGACGAGATCTGCCGGGATGCGGCTAAGCAAGAGATCATCCGACGCTATCTTCTGGCTTGTGTGGATTACAAAAGAGGCCTTATTCCCACCGACGCGCTGAATCGATCCAAGCTGCTCATGGATGAAATGGGGCTGTTCCCCGAGGATCGCCGTGTCGTGATACCGGCCCTCGAATATGCGGAAAAGAAACGGAAATCCGACCCTCGTTACGAAAACATCATCGCCATGGCTTTGGAACTGCCCGACGGTCGCATCGTGACGGGCCGCAGCTCCCGGCGAATGGTAGCCGGAGCCGCCTTGCTTCTGAATGCCATCAAGATGTTGTGCTGTATTCCCGACGATGTACTGCTCGTCTCGCCGGACGTGCTGGCGACGCTGCAGCACTTAAAAACAGATATTTTAAACAAGGAGAAATCTTCGCTGACGGTGGAGGAAGTACTGTCGGCTTTGACCATATCGGCCGCAGTCAACCCGATCGCGGCCATGGCCGTGGACAAACTGAGGGATCTGGCGGGATGCCGGGCCCACTGTACCGCCATCCTGAGCGATGCGGACGATCAGATCTTCCACGACCTGTCCATTGACACGACCTGCGAAGCAGAGTTTTCCACGAACAACCTTTATCTGGGGTAGGGTAAGAGTGGAAAGGGAGCGGGCCGGAGGCCCGAATGGGAGGAAGAGAGATGATGAAGAAAACAATGTTGATCTTGCTGGTGCTGACGCTGGTTTTGGGGAGCCAGATGCCGGTATCGGCGGAATCCGAAGGGACTGTCCGCTACGAAACGGAGACGCTGAAGATCGCCGATTCGACCAATCAGGTAAGCGCGCTGAACGCAACACTCACGCTGCCCAACTATCTGGGCAGTGTGGAAGCTGTGCTGGAAACCGTTCAGGGAACAGCGAATGCCACGGTGCAGGTCGTCTATCTGCCCAACGACAAGTGGGATGATCAGTGCTATTATTCGGCTATGAGCGCCAGGATCCGCCGCTACGGCGCCTGGCTCTTTACCGGTTCCACGCAGATCGTGGGCTGGAAGGACTTATATTCTTACGGTTTTTTACCGGTGGACGGCGGGACGGCCGTTTTTACACCCGACAGTGCCGAGCTCCACTTTTTAGAAGGTCCGGGCCTCTACACCGCGTTGGTGTCTCTGCCTTATTCCATGGAGAATACCGGCTATACCTATTATTCCGAAGCCCAGACGCAAGCGCCCGGATCCCTGCAATACACCGGCATCGGCTTTCCCTTCGTACTGGTCCTGAACGACGATTCCATTGCGCATTTCCTGGAGCACGGAACCTTGGACACGGCGGCGGCCTACACATGGCCCGGACTCCGGGAACTGATTCTGGAGGCCCAATACGAAGAACTTCCGGAAGTGGAAGTGGAAGGACTGCACAATTTTCAGCAGAAGGTTCCCTTTACCAAAGGAATGTTCCTGGATATGCCCTACAACGAAACCGCCTGGTATGATTCCTATGTGGAAAAAGTCGTACGCATCGGTCTCATGAAAGGCAGTTCCGGCGGACAATTTCTTCCCAACGGCGATGTCAAGCTGTCGGAAGTGATCGCCATGGCCGCCAGACTTCACAACATCTATATGGGCGGGACCGGTGATTTTTATCAGGGGCCGGTGTGGTACAACGTGTACGTGAGCTACGCTCTCGCCAACGGGATCATACGTGACGGCGACTTTGCCGACTATGACCGTACCGCCACCCGGGGCGAAATGGCTTATATCCTGGGTTCGGCGGTTCCCGCAAAAGCTCTGGAACAGATCAACACCGTAGGCGAACTGCCCGACGTAAACGCCGCCACGCCTTACAGTTATAAGATCTTTGCCTTATACCAGGCCGGCGTGCTCACGGGTTACAGCGACCATTCCTATCATCCGGATGCAACCATCACCCGCTGCGAGACTGCCGCCATCATCGCCCGGATCGCCGACGCAAGCCTGCGGCAGAC
>JAQUXD010000139.1 GCA_028692535.1 Eubacteriales bacterium
GCACCGTACCGCCCAGGTCCGGCGTTACGATTTTCCCGCCGATTTTGAACATGATGTTGTTGCTGCCGACTTCCTCGATATATTGCTTCGTGGCGCCGTCCAGCCAGAGCACCTGAGAATAGCCTTCCTTCTCGGCCTGCACCGTAGCGTGGAACGAACCGGCGTAGTTCCCGCCGCACTTCGCAAAACCTGTTCCGCCCCGGACACTCCGGGCTGCCGTCTCTTCGATTTTGATGCGTACCGGCTTCAATCCTTCGACATAATATGAACCTACAGGGCTCAGTATGATAAAGAACATAAAACGATCAAGGGAGTGCATGGACAGGTCGTCGTGATTGCAGATGAGCGTCGGCCGAACATACAGCGTCGTTCCCGGCGCGCTGGGAACCCATTCGGAATCCAGGGATACCAGGGTCTTGACGGCTTCCATAAAGTACTCCTCGGGAAACGGAGGCATACACATCCGCTCCGCGGAACGCATCATCCGGCGAGCGTTATCGTCGGGCCGGAAGAGCTGCACTTTGCCGTCGGGACGACGATAGGCCTTTAAGCCTTCGAAGATGCACATGCCGTAATGAAAGACGATGGCAGCAGGGCTGATGGAAAAGTTTTCGAAGGGAACGATGCGGGCATCGTGCCAGCCTTTTTCCGGAGAATGATCCATGATGAACATGTGATCGGTATAGTATCTGCCAAAGCCCAGTTTTGTTTCGTCTGCAGGCTTCGCCTTGGGTTCGGGGGCCTTGTTGATGGTGATCTGAAGCATTGTCTCCTCCTTCGGCTTATGCCGTTTCCACATTGGCCGCCTCGTACAGTCCCAGCTTTTCGACTGCGGCGGTCCTCATTTTATACTTCAATATTTTCCCTGCGGCGTTCATGGGGAACGAATCCACGAACTCCACATATTTTGGCACTTTATGACGGGCCATATGCGCCCGGATGTATTCCCGGATCTCTTCGACTGTGGCCGTCTGGCCTTCCTTGAGGATCACACAAGCCATGATCTCCTCGCCGTATTGCTTATCCGGAACGCCGATCACCTGAACATCGGCGACCTTCGGGTGATTGTACACAAACTCTTCGATCTCTTTGGGGTAGATATTCTCTCCGCCCCGGATGATCATATCCTTGAGCCTTCCGGTAATGCAGAAATTGCCTTCCTGCGTCATCATGGCCAGATCTCCCGTGTGGAGCCAGCCGTCCTTGTCAACGGCTGTGGCGGTGGCCCTGGGCATCTTGTAGTACCCTTTCATGATGTTGTAACCCCGGGCGACAAACTCGCCGATCTCTCCCGGAGGAAGCTCCCGGTTGGAGACCGGGTCCACAATGCGGCATTCGATCTGAGGCAGCGGCCGTCCTACAGTGGAGACCCGCACTTCCAGAGGATCGTCGGTGCTGCTCATAGTGCAGCCCGGAGAGCTTTCGGTCTGGCCGAATACGATGGTGATCTCCGTCAGGTTCATCTTGTCCACCACATCACGCATCACCGAAATGGGGCAAAGACTGCCGGCCATGATGCCGGTCCGCATATGGGAGAAATCCGTCTTGTGAAAATCCTCGTGCTCCAGAAGCGCGATGAACATGGTCGGAACGCCGTGGATGCAGGTGATGCGCTCCTGATGGATGCAGGCCAGCGCCGGTTTCGACGAAAAGTACGGAAGCGGCATCATGGTGGATCCGTGCGTCATGGCCGCCGTCATGGCCAGCACCATGCCGAAGCAGTGGAACATGGGTACCTGGATCAGCATCCGGTCGGCGGTGGACAGGTCCATTCGATCGCCGATGCACTTCCCGTTGTTGACGATGTTGTAATGGGTGAGCATGACCCCTTTGGGAAAACCTGTGGTTCCCGATGTATACTGCATGTTGCACACATCGTGCTTGTCCACCAGGGCTGCCCGCCGGTCCACTTCTTCCCGGGGAACGCCGCGCCCTGCCGCCAGGGCTTCTTCCCAAGTATAACATCCCCTTTGCGAAGATGTCACTGTAATAATATTACGAAGAAAGGGCAGTCGTTTGCAGTGTAGCCGTCCCGGTCCTTCCGCCTTGGCCAGCTCCGGGCAGAGCTCCCGGATGATTCCCACATAGTCGGAATCCCGAAATCCATCGATCATGATCAGCGTATGGGTATCGGACTGGCGCAGCAGGTATTCGGCTTCGTGGATCTTATAGGCGGTATTCATGGTCACCAGCACGGCGCCGATTTTCGTAGCAGCCCAGAAGGCCACATACCACTGGGGCACATTGGTGGCCCATACTGTCACTTTATCGCCCTGTTTGACGCCCAGCGCAATAAGGGATCGGGCAAAATCGTCCACATCACGACGGAATTCCGCGTAGGTCCTGGTGTAGTCCATCATCGTGTAGCGGAACGCAATCTGGTCCGGGAATTCCGAAACCACCCGGTCCAGGATCCGGGAAAAGGTCAAATCGATGAGCACATCCTTTTTCCACAGATATTTTCCGGTGCCGGCTTTGTTGTCATAAAGCCGGTCATCGCTCCGCGCGCTTTCGTCGTACCGGCTCATATAGTGCACATAGTGCGGGAAAACGATGGCGGGATCGGCCAGTTCCGGCATCCATCCGGGAAGCCATTCCAGGGAAAGGCAGCCGTCGAAGTTGATGGAGCGCAGTGCGTTCATCATGCTGTCCAGGGGAATGTCCCCCTCTCCGACCAGGGCGTATACAGGTCCGCCGGGACCCGGAAGAGAGTCTTTCATGTGGACATGCCGGATGTAAGCGCCCAGATTCTGCACGGTGGTTTCCGGATCTTCGCCGCCAAAGCGGTACGGATGATGCACGTCCCAGAGGGCAGCCAGGCTGTCGCTGGCAAACTCGTTGAGCAGCAAGCGCAACCGGCCGGTATCCTTGTAGATCCCCGTGGTTTCCATTAGAATGCATACCGGTCCCTTTTCCGCATACTCAATGGCCGGCGCAAGGCAGTCCCGGACAGTCCGCTCCGCGGCTTCCGGATCCCCGTGGATCTGATCCATGGCCGTGATCCGCACATAGGGGATGCCGGCGCCTTCGCAGAGTCGCACCGCGTGGAGAAGCTGTTCTGTGTTTTCCCGGATACGCCCATGATCTGCCGCATCCAGGACAATATCATAGCAGGGGACTGCAAGGCCGGTCTGATTCAACTCCCGTTTCAGTCGATCTGCGGCCCTCAGATCCTCTTCGCCGGTTTCGCCCCGGAAAACATCCCGGCTGCCCTGGTGGAATTCCACGCCGTAAAAGCCCAGATCTTTGGCAATGTCCAAAAACTCCGTCTTGGTAAATTCGCTCCAGCCGTTGGTTGAAAACGTCAGTTTCATGATACATTCTCCTCAAAAACGATCTTGTTGACAGCACTCAGATAGGCGCTGATCCCTGCGCCAATGATATCGGTGGAGATGCCTTTGCCCGAATAGAGTTTGCCGCCGGCCCGGAGCTTTACAAGCGTGTCGCCCATGGCTTCCCGGCCTTCGGTGACGGCCTGGATCTGAAATTCGTCCAGCTCAAAATGGCGTCCCACAATCTGCTCGATGGCGCGGAACGCGGCTTCGATGGGTCCGTCCCCCACCGCAAAGCCTTCCACGGAGGTGACCTTGCCGTTTGTTTTTTCCAGAATGATATGCGCCGTGGAGCGGATCAGATTGCCGTTGTTGATCACGTAGC
>JAQUXD010000024.1:0-12304 GCA_028692535.1 Eubacteriales bacterium
AGAGCAGCCTTTCGGCTGCTCTTTAGCAGTTTTTGAGATAATCGATTTCCTGTCGGGTAAGCTTGCGATAATGACCTTGCTTCAGCCGGCCGAGATGGATGTCTCCGATGGCCGTACGCTCCAGTAGTCGGACCGGGTGATTGACGGCCGCGCACATTTTTCGGACCTGCCGGTTGCGGCCTTCGTAGATTTGGATCTCCAAAGTGGTCTGATGGTCTTTTTTTTCGAGAATCCGGACGATGGCCGGCGCAGTGGTGCGCCCGTCGATGGCGACACCGTTGCGAAGGGTCCATAGTTCGTCCAGATTCACCGCTCCATCCACTTCCGCTACGTAAGTCTTGTATACGTGCTGGGAGGGATGCGCCAAGTGCTGGGCAAGATCCCCGTCGTTGGTGAGGATGAGAAGTCCTGTGGTGGCAGCATCCAGTCGTCCCACCGGAAATATCCGCTCGGATACATCCCTCAGCAGCGCAAGCACCGTTGGACGGTCTTTTTCGTCTGCCGTGGTCGTTATGTATCCGGGCGGTTTGTTTAAGGCATAATATACGAGGGCTTCACGGTTTGTAATGACCTTCCCCGCAACGTGTACAACGTCGTCGGGCATAACGTCGTAGCCCGGCTCCCGCATCGTTTTGCCGTTGATCTTAACTTGGCCGTTGATCGTCAGTTCATCGGCTTTTCGCCTGGAGGCGATGCCGGCCTGTGCGATATATTTGTTGAGCCGCATCGATTACTTTCTCTTGGATTCTTTGGGTGTGACGCATACGCCCTTGGCTCTGCAGACCACAATAGGTTCTTCCAGAAAGTCCGCCGCCGAGGGGCTGATGTCCGGTCTTGCGGCCACGATTTTCTTGGCCACAAATTCCATGACCCTGGAGGTATTGCCGATCTTGGTGATCTCGCCGTAGGCTTCAACATAGTCTCCCGCATAAGCAGGCGCCAGGAATTCGACTTCATCATAGCGCAGGAAGAGACCTTCGTCGCCGTCACACTTGATGAGCAATTCCGTGGCCACATCTCCGAATAAGTGGACCATATGAGCGCCGTCTACCAGATTTCCGCCGTAATGGGCGTCTTTTGCCGACAACCTGAGGCGGATCGTAGATGTAATTTTCTGTTCCATTTCCGTTCTCCTTTTCTTTTCAGCCGCCGAAAGGGACTTGATTGCCTTCGGCTCCATGCGATGCTTATTTATATTGCAAATTGCGTGCCAATGCGGTATGCTTACAATTGAACGAAAGTGAACCGATTTCGTTTCACCGAACGACGAACCGGCCATGCAAGTGAGGGAAAAATGGAGAATTTTTATGGAATCAAACGGGTGATCGAACCAAAAGAGGTTCTCCCCATTTCTGCCTGGAAAATCGACAACAGCCGAAAGATCCTTTCGGACGAACTGCGACTGAAAGTGAAAAGAATCCACATCGAAAGTGCCGGGTTCAGGCAAATCTGCGTAGAATCCGGGAATGACGAAGCGCGTATCAAAGAACGGATTCGGGACATCGTGATCAAGCGCGGCAAACTGCACAATCCCATCACCGATACCGGTGGGCTGGTGTACGGCACCATCGAGGAAATCGGCGGATCCTTCCACAATCCCCAGGGCTTGCGCGTGGGGCAGGACGTGATCTGCAATGCATCCCTGGCTGCGATCCCCCTGTATATTCAGGAGATCGGAAAAGTGCATTTCGGCTTGTCGCAAATCGAGGCGGAAGGATATGCGCTGATCAACGAATCTCTGCCGCTGATCCGCAAGCCGGAGGATCTTCTGGTGAGCCTGTTGCTCTATACCCTGGACGAATCCGGCACGCTCTACAGCGTCCACAAATGCGCGAGGGATAAACAGAGAAGTCTGGTGGTGGGAAATAGTTTGCTTACCAATTTGCTCTTTGGCCTGGCGATCCGAAAAGCTGCGGGCCCCGATGCCGAGATCGTATGCCTTTTCGACAACAACACGGATCTTGGGACTCGAAGCAGTCAGTTGCGGATACTCCTGGAAAAAACCTTTTCATCGATCCGCTACGTGAACATCGTCAAGCCCGTGGAATGCTTGGAAAATCTGGATGTGGGGCTGTTTGACCTGTCGGTGAACTGTGCTGATATGGCCGGCGCGGAAACGATCAATATTCTGTCCACCCGAGACGGAGGCGTCGTCTACTTTGCCAACATGATCAACAACTACAATATAGCCTTGTATATTACAGAGGTGATTCGCCGCCGAATCGATATTCGTTGCGGAGAAGGGTACGACCCGGAATATGCCGCCTTTGACATCGCGTTGCTTAAAGAAATCTCCCCCTATATCCCCGAAGGAAGCTTGGATGGATATACCCTGGCGGACAATGTGGGTTACGCGTTGCGCAAGAACATCAAGCAACAGCGCGCCAGCCTGGAACAGGCCGGGCTTACCGATGATTTTATCTGTGACAGCAAGGCCATGCGCAGCGTTCTGGAAGAGATCCTGTCCGTAGCCAAGTACGACTGTAACGTGTTGATCACGGGAGACACCGGCGTGGGCAAGGAAAAAGTTGCGTCCATGATCCAAAAAAACAGCACCCGGAGCAACCAGCCGTACATCAAAATCAACTGTGCATCCATTTCGGAGCACCTGATCGAATCCGAGTTTTTCGGGTACGAAAAAGGAGCGTTTACCGGGGCCAACGCATCGGGGAAGAAGGGCTATTTTGAAGCGGCGGACAACGGCATCATCTTTCTGGACGAAGTGGGCGAGTTGCCGCTGGACATGCAGGCCAAGCTGCTGCGCGTCATCCAGGATGGCGAATTCTTCCGGGTCGGCGGCACGAAGCCGGTCAAGAGCAACGTTCGCATCCTGTCGGCCACGAACCGGGATCTGGAGGAGCTGATGGAGAAAAAACAGTTCCGAAGAGATCTGTTTTATCGGTTGAATGTTTTTCCTATACGGGTGCCGCCGTTGTCGGAACGACGCGGCGAGATCCCGGCGCTGCTGCGGCATTTTCTGGTGCGGTACAACGAAAAATTCGGCACTTGCAAGCTGCTGGAAGAGGGTGCTGTGCGCTACCTGGCCTCCTGCGACTGGCCGGGGAATATCCGACAGCTGGAAAATACGCTGCAGCGTCTGATGATCAACGCTTCTGCGGATACCATTACCCTGCTGGATGTGATGCGGGAGCTTCACGCCGATATGCTCCCGTCCGGTGAAGACGCCGAAGGGCAACGGGAGGACGATCTGACGCTCAAGGATATGCTGGAGCATTTTGAAAAGGGAATCCTCAGCCGAGCAACGCGGAAGTACGGGTCTTCGCGAAAGGCGGCCAAGGGTTTGGGAATCAGTCAAACTCAATACATTCGAAAGAAGAATAAATATGGATTGCAAGACGAATCAAGCGAGTGAGTAGATATAGGTTCGCTTTTTGCGGGAATGCGCCGATATCGGTTCGAATTGGTGTAGTTCCCGGCTCGAATGTGAAAGGCAGACGGAAATAGTGTAAGCATTTGTATATTTTGTCTGGGACAAGAAGAAATATAAGAAAAAATGAGGCAATTTCGTCACTAAATTGTGAAAAATTAAACAAGCATTTAAAAAAAACGTGATTTTCCCTGTCACTTGGCATACATTTTGCTTTATAATATGGTCAAAGGACTTACTGCTAAATCAAAAATCAGGAGGACAAACATATGCAGAAAAAAGGATGCCCCTTCGGCACACACCGCGTCATTGAACCCAAAGGCGTACTGCCCCAGCCCGCGCTCAAGATCGACAACAACATGGACGAGCTCTACGACAACGAAGTGCTGATCAACGTTCAGACATTGAACATCGACTCTGCTTCATTTACTCAGATCGAAGAGCAGGCCAAGGGCGATGTAGAAGAAATCAAAAAGATCATGCTCCACAATGTGGAAATGCAAGGCAAGCACAAAAACCCCGTCACCGGTTCCGGCGGCATGCTCATCGGCACCGTGGAAAAAGTCGGCGACAATTATGTGGGAGAACTGAAGGCCGGCGACAAGATCGCTACCATGGTGTCCCTGTCTCTGACTCCGTTGGTCATCGACGAGATCCTGGCCGTCCGTCCCGACATCGATCAAGTGGACATCAAGGGCCATGCGATCCTGTTCCAGAGCGGCATCTATGCGGTACTGCCCGATGATATGCCTCAAACACTGGCTCTGTCCGTTCTGGACGTTGCCGGCGCGCCTGCTCAGACTCAAAAGCTGGTCAAGGAAGGCGACACGGTCCTGGTCATCGGCGGCGGCGGAAAATCCGGCATGCTGTGCCTGTACGAAGCCAAGAAAAAAGCCGGCCCCGCAGGAAAGGTCATCTGTGTGGCACATTCCGAAAGAAGCACGAAGAGAGCCAAGGACCTGGGACTTGCAGACGAAGTGTTCTCCTGCGACTCCACCGACGCTGTGGCAATGTACAACAAAGTCATGGAACTGACCGACGGAAAGCTCTGCGATGTGGTCATCAACTGCGTCAACATCGAAAATACTGAAATGGCGTCCATTCTGTGCTGCAAAGACGACGGCACGGTATACTTCTTCTCCATGGCCACCAGCTTTACCAAGGCAGCTCTGGGCGCAGAAGGCGTTGGCAAAGACGTCCTGATGATCGTCGGCAACGGTTACACCAAGAATCACGACAAGGTGGCACTTCAGATCATGAGAGACAGCGAAGATCTGAGAAAGGTATTCACTGAACTCTACGCTTAATCCAATCACAAGGTACGTATCATCAAACCAACGACCTCTGGAAAGAGTAAGGAGACAACAATGGCACGAAGAAAATTCAAAGAAATCGAGCTGTGGAAAGATGTGACCGATGCCCAGTGGAACGACTGGCATTGGCAGGTCGCCAACCGGATCACCAATGTTGAAGATCTGAAAAAAGTCATCAATCTGACGGCGCAGGAAGAAAAAGACATTATAGAAGTGACGAAAAACTTCCGCATGGGCATCACGCCCTACTATGCGTCCCTCATGGATGTGGATGATCCCAGATGTCCGGTCCGGATGCAGGCTGTTCCCGTGATCGCGGAAAACCACCGAAGCGATGCGGATATGCTGGATCCCCTGCACGAGGATGAAGATTCCCCGGCGCCCGGGCTGACACACCGCTATCCGGACAGAGTGCTCTTCCTGATCACCGACCAGTGCTCCATGTACTGCAGACATTGCACCAGGAGAAGACTGGCCGGCGAAACGGATGGCGCCAGAAGCATGGAAGACATCGATCAGTGCATCGAGTACATCCGTAAGACACCGGTCGTGCGGGACGTGCTTCTCTCCGGCGGCGACTGCCTGCTGGTAGAAGACGACGTGTTAGAGTACATCATTAAAAAGCTCAGAGAGATCCCTCATGTGGAGATCGTACGACTCGGCTCCAGAACGCCGGTGGTATGCCCGCAGCGCATCACCGAAGATCTGGTCAACATGCTCAAGAAATATCATCCGATTTGGCTGAACATGCACTTTAACCATCCCAAGGAAGTGACGCCCGAGACAGAGGAGGCCTGCCGGAAACTGGCGGACGCCGGAATCCCTCTGGGCAATCAGTCCGTTCTGCTGCGGGGCGTCAACGACTGTCCTCATATCATGCGGGACCTGGTCCACGACCTGGTCCGGAACAGAGTACGGCCGTACTATATTTATCAGTGCGACCTCTCCTTGGGTATCGAACATTTCAGAACTTCCGTGGCCGCCGGCATCGAGATCATCGAAGGTCTGCGGGGCCACACTTCCGGTTATGCGGTTCCCACGTTTGTTGTGGACGCACCGGGCGGCGGCGGCAAGATCCCCGTCATGCCTCAGTACATCATTTCCCAGTCGCCACACAAGGTGATCCTGCGGAACTACGAAGGCGTGATCACAACGTATACCGAACCCGAATTGCCCGAGCTGGAATGCACATGCGATTACTGCACGGGCAAGAAGCATTACGAATACGAAGGCGTGGAAGGACTTCACAGAGGCCAGAGACTGGCGCTTGAACCTCAGGATCTTCTCCGTCACAAACGCAACAAAAAATAGTGTAAGCAGAAAAAAGAGGCTGGATAAGGGCGGAGCGATCCGCCCCATTCAGTTTTTCGTCCTGCCGGAGCCGCAATGAGCCTTCTCGATCAATTGAAAAGTGAATATCGGACGCTGTCCATCGTCGGAATGGCCAAGAATTCCGGCAAAACCACGACCCTCAACTATTTGTTGGAGGAGGCCTTTGACGAAGGCCTGGTTTTGGGTGTCACATCCACGGGGCGGGATGGCGAGAGTACCGACCTGGTGACGGGAACAGATAAGCCCAAAGTCTATCTGTTTACCGATACGATCGTATCGGTGCCGGACAAGCTTTATGCGCTGGCGGAAACCGGTCTGGAGATCCTGAAGCGGACCGAATACAGGACCGCCATGGGCAATGTGCTCATTTGCCGGGTCGCCGAAAGCGGATACGTGCAGATCGCCGGCCCCGGAAGCATTCGTGAACACAAAAGGCTTTGCGAAGAAATGCTGGCCTTCGGTGTTGACATGATCCTGATCGACGGCGCCATCGACCGCAAATCCATTGCGGCGCCCGAAACTTCCGATGCCATCATCCTGGCCACAGGCGCGGTGATTTCCCGCAGCCTCAAAGTAGTGGTGGAAGAGACCGTACACATCGTTTTTCTCTATCAGACCGAGCAGCTGACGGACGCCCGGGCGCTCTCTTTGCTGCAGGATCCGGAAGAGGAAAATTTTTGCGTCGCGGTCATTGACGATGAATACGACATGAACGTGCTTTCGGTGCGCACCGGTCTGGGGGCCGGGCCTCTTCTGAACGATGCCATCGGCGAGCACACGAAATATGTTTATATATCCGGCGCGTTTACCGAGAGCATCATCGCCGGGATCGATCCGAAAAAGTTTTCAGGGTTTACCGTGATCCTGCCGGATCCCACGCGGATCTTCATCGGCGCGATCAAATGGCAGCAACTCAGAAAAAAAGGATTCAGGATCCAAGTGCTGCGCAATATCGATGTGGCAGCCGTCACTGTGAATCCCTTTGCGCCCTCGGGTTATGCATTCGACCGCCGGGAACTGCGTAAAAACATCGCAGACGCCCTGCCGGGCATTCCGGTCTATGATGTTCGCATGGGAGGCTTTGACACAGATGAGTAAAACCGCAGTGAAAATGCTGGCCAATACCAGGACACGAAACGAAATCGGATTTGAAAAGATCCTGTCCGATATCGAGACCTGCACCGTCTACGGCAGCCAGCGAAAAAAACAGCTGAAACCCTATCTCCCCGGACAGGAGGATGCGCTGCAAAAAGAATATGACCATACCGATGTATTGTGCGGAATGGTCAGAGAACATCCCGAGGAAGTAGCGGAAATGATCGCTCTGCTTTGGCATGTCAAAGAGATCGGGCTTACGCTTTCCCGGTCCCTGAGCCAGACGCTGTCTGTGGTGGAGCTTTTCGATGTCAAGACTTTTTTGCTGCGCACTGCTGAGTTGCGCGCACTGCTTGGCAGGCTTGCGAAAAAAGTCCCCGAGGATTATCAGCTGGCGGACACCGAAGGTCTTTTGGACCGTTTGGATCCTTCCGGCGAACGGATCGATACATTTTACATTTATGATGCCTTCAGTCCGGCTTTGGCGGAACTTCGAAAAGAGAAGCGTCAGCTGGAACTCGACATGAGAAAAAGCCAAAAGAAAATCCGCTCTGAGCTTGAGAATCGTTACGGTTTCCGGATGACGCCCAAATGCGAGCTTCCGGTGCCTAAGGTCGATAAAGCACTGAGTAATCTGGTTGCCGGCCTTTCCGAATTGCATAAAACCGACGAGGATTACATGACCGTTGTGTACGGGATCACGCCCAATGCGGAAATGGACGCAATCTGCAGACGCCAGGACGCGTTGGAAGCAAAGATCGAGGAAGAAGAGGAGATCGTCTGCAGGGACCTGACGGCAGAGGTTGCCCGATGGGAAAATGAGTTGCGCTTCAACTGCGGGATCATCGGAAATTTGGATTTCGGGCTGGGAAAAGCCCGCTATGCTGCCGCACATCATTGTGTTCGTCCCCAGATCTGCGAAGAACACAGCCTGACCATTGAAAAAGGGCGCCACCTCCTGGTGGAAGAGATCCTGTCTGCCCAAAAGAAAAGCTATTGTCCGGTGGATGTGGAATTGAAGACCGGCGTCACGGCCATCACCGGAGCAAACATGGGCGGCAAGACCATTTCCCTGAAAATGATGGGACAGGTGGCGCTGCTGGCTCAGTACGGCTTGTATGTTCCCTGTGACAAAGCTTGTGTCGGTCTGTCAAACTATATGCACATCTTGGTGGGTGACGGCCAGAACGTGCAGCGGGGATTGTCCAGCTTCGGCAGTGAAATGGAAGAGCTTCGGGAGATTCTGGACAATGCCCTGGATCGGTCCTTAATTTTGATCGATGAGATCGCTTCGGGCACCAATCCCACCGAAGGCCTGGCACTGACAAAGAGCTTCATCGGCTACTTTGCGCAAAAGCCCTACATCACTGTTCTTACCACACACTTCGATCATGCTACTGTAGGCGCGCATATCGTGAACCTGCAGGTGCGGGGGCTGTCCGGCGCCGATTTCGACCGGTTATACAGGGAACTGGCCCATGCCAACCGGCGGGAACGGATCGAGATCATCGCCAAGTACACGGATTATCGACTGATGCGGGTCGACCGTATGGACCAGGTACCGCGAGAGGCCCTGAACATCGCTAAAATGCTGGGGGTCTATCCCGAGATCATAGTCGAAGCAAAAAAGTATTTGGTATAATCCAAAGAGTGGTTATCAATCAATCAACCGATTTTAAATAACTGACGAAGGAGAAAGAGGATGACGAGCAAATTGAACTTAGATCCGAAGGTCATCGACAGCGCAAGGACTTCCGCAGCCCATATTGCGCAGAGTATGCAGGAATTTATCGACAAGCATACGACGGTGTCCACGGAGCGTACGATCCTGAGACTTTTGGGGATCGACGGCATCGATGATGTGGAGCGGCCCCTGCCCAACGTGATCGTCGATGCGGTAAAGGATGCGGGCGGACTGCCCCGGGGCGTTGCCTACTGGATCGGCAATGCTATTATCCAGACCGGGAAGAAGCCTCAGGAGATTGCCGAGGCTATCGGCCGCGGGGAACTGGATCTGATGAAGCTGGAGCAAGGCAGCGCGGAAGATGCCGCCAAAGCCATTGAACCTTATGTGAACGAAGCGCTTCAGACGATTCGCGCGCAGACAGAAAAGAGAAATGAATATCTGGCAACGATCGGAGAAGGCAGGAGACCTTATCTTTACGTGATCGTCGCCACCGGAAACATTTACGAAGACGTGATTCAGGCCCAGGCTGCAGCCCGTCAGGGGGCGGACATCATTGCCGTCATCCGGACCACCGCCCAGTCTCTGCTGGATTATGTTCCCTATGGACCTACCACCGAAGGCTTCGGCGGAACCTATGCCACTCAGGAAAACTTCCGGATCATGCGGAAAGCCCTGGACGAAGTGGGAGAAGATATCGGACGTTACATTCGCCTGTGCAACTATTGCTCCGGGTTGTGCATGCCCGAGATCGCTGCAATGGGCGCCTTGGAGAGGCTGGACGTGATGCTCAACGACGCGCTCTACGGGATTCTGTTCCGGGATATCAACATGCAGCGGACCATCATCGATCAGTATTTCTCCAGAGTGATCATCGGATACTGCGGGATCATCTTCAATTCGGGAGAAGACAACTATCTGACTACAGACGATGCCATCGAATCGGCCCATACCGTACTGGCCTCTCAGATGATGAACGAGCAGTTCGCTGTTCTGGCCAACATCCGCGAAGAGCAGATGGGGCTGGGGCATGCTTTTGAAATGGATCCGGACACGGAAAACGGCTTCCTGATGGAGCTGGCCCAGGCGCAGATGGCCAAGGAAATCTTTCCCAGGGCGTCGCTGAAATACATGCCGCCCACCAAGTTTATGACCGGAAACATTTTCCGCGGCCACATTCAGGACGCGTTATTCAACCTGATTGCCGTCTGGACCGGTCAATCCCTGCAGTTGCTGGGCATGCTCACCGAAGCCCTGCACACGCCCCATCTCCACGACAGAATGCTTTCCATCGAGAATGCAAAATACATTTTCAACAATGCCAGAGATATCGGGGAAGAAGTTGAATTCAAGAAAGACGGAATGATCCAGAAGCGGGCGCAGAGAGTATTGAAAGATGCCGAAGAGCTCCTTTCTCAAATCGAGAAGGATGGATTATTCCCCACCATCGAAGCCGGAAAATTTGCTGCTGTCAAGCGTCCCCTGAATGGCGGAAAAGGATTGGCCGGCGTGTGCAAAAAGGATGGCGTATATTTCAATCCGTTTATAGAAAAAATGTTAGGAGGTGCCAAGTAATGAGTCACCCGAATACAACTGCTATGAGCAAAGTGGATATTACGAAGGTCAAGCCCTACGGCGATACCCTGAACGACGGAATGATCCAGATGAGCTTTACGCTTCCGGTTCCCGACGGCGAAGAAGCAAAAGAAGCGGCCCGGATTCTGGCGAAGAAAATGGGACTGGACGAACCTGCGGTGGTCTATCATAAAGATTTGGGCATCGGATACACGTATTTTATCGTGTACGGGAAGTGCCAGCACACCGTGGATTATTCTTCTATCAAGGTGACCAAGGTGGAAGTGGACGTGATGGATCGGCTGGAGTGCGAAAAATACATCGAAGACAACATCAAACGGCCGGTGGTCATGATCGGCGCATCCACGGGATCGGACGCGCATACCGTAGGTATCGACGCCATTATGAACATGAAGGGTTTCCACGGCCACTTCGGCTTGGAGCGCTATCACGGCATAGAGGCCATCAACATGGGGTCCCAGGTGCCAAACGAAGAGTTGATCGCCAAAGCCATTGAAATGCATGCCGATGCGATCCTGGTCTCTCAGACTGTAACGCAGAAGGATGTGCATATCGCAAATCTGACGAACATGGTGGAATTGTGCGAAGCCGAAGGGATTCGCGACAAAGTGCTGTTGCTCTGCGGCGGTCCGCGTATTTCTCACGAACTGGCTCAGGAACTGGGCTATGACGCAGGCTTCGGAGCCGAGACTCACGCGGAAGACGTGGCCTCTTTTGTGCTTACCGAATTGGTCGCCAGAAAGCGGATATAATCGTAATGTTGTTTTTGCGGCGGGATGTACGCACCGCAAAATGGAAGGAGAGTATTCTTGAAGAACAAAATTGTGACAGCAGCAGAAGCCGTGGCTGCCATTAAGGACGGCGATACCATCATGGTCAGCGGCTTTTTGGGTACCGGATCTCCCGAGATCCTGCTGGATGCTCTTGTGGAAAAAGGCGTGAAACACCTGACGCTTATCGCGAATGACGGCGGTTTGCGGGCGGAATTCACCGGTACGACCGATAAAGGCGTAGCCAAACTGATTACTGCCGGCATGGTGGATCACATCATCGCATCCCATATCGGCATGAACCCCGATATCGGAAACGGCGCGTTGGCCGGAACGATGAAATACACGCTCTATCCCCAGGGAACTCTGGCTGAAAAAATACGGGCGGCGGGTGCCGGCCTGGGTGGCGTTCTGACGCCTACCGGCGTTGGTACCATCGTTGCGGAAGGCAAGGAAACCTTGACCATCGAAGGCAAGGAGTATCTTTTGGAGTTGCCGCTTCATGCGGATTTTGCCCTGTGTCGGGCGGACTACTGCGATGCGTTCGGAAATTTCGCCATGCTCAAAGCGACGAAAAACTTCAACCACGTCATGGCCATGGCCGCCGATACGGTGATCTTGGCATCGGAGCAGGTATTTGAAATAGGCGAAAAGGATCCGGACTTTTATCAAGTCGCAGGGGTTTATGTCGACTACATTGTAAAGGGGGAAAAACCATGGCAGATATAAAGGCGAGAATCGCTGCGCGGGCAGCGAAGGAGTTTAAGGACGGCTTCGTTGCAAATCTGGGCATCGGTCTTCCTACATTAGTAGCCGACTATCTTCCGGAAGACGTTCACGTGGTGATCCACTCGGAAAACGGTTTTACGGGGTTGGGCGGCGTAGCGAAAAAAGGAGAAGAAGATTATCGTGTGATCAATGCCGGCGGAGGCTGGGTTACACATATGCCGTTTGCGAATTTCTTCGGATCGGAGGAGAGCTTTTCCATCATCCGCGGAGGGCATCTGGACGCTACGGTGCTGGGTGCGATGCAGGTGGACGAAGAAGGAAATCTGGCAAACTGGATCGTGCCGGGCAAAATGGTGGCAGGCATGGGCGGCGCAATGGATCTGGTGGTCGGCGCCAA
>JAQUXD010000024.1:12404-16852 GCA_028692535.1 Eubacteriales bacterium
GCCTTGAGCGCCAGAGGGCTTTCATCCTGGATCCCGGATTGCGAAGTACAGCAGGCGGTGATGCATTTGATTTACGGATGTGTCAAAAGAGGGCAGCCTTCCGACGAAGAAGCGCTGAAACGGATCGGCGAAGGCCTTCGGGCCGCAGGCTGCGCCGGGGCGCTGCTGGCTTGCACGGAATTGTCTGTGGTCGGCAGGGAACGAAAGCTGGATGATTTTTATCTGGATCCGATGGAAGTTTTGGCAGACCGCGCGGTGTCTTTTATGGGTAAGGAACTTCGAAAGGCATAATCAAAAGCCCGGTCAGAAGACCGGGCTTTTTGTTACATTGTTGCTTGGAACAGCTTATTTGGCTGCCAGCTTTTTCTTGTCTGTGTACCAGATCACGAAATCGGGATCCACTTCGCCGATACCCATGTAACGGGCTTTGTAGTCCTTGAGGAGTTCCAGGAATTTCTTCAAGAGGAAGAGCATCGCAAACAGGTTCGCGAAGGTGGGAACGCCTGTGGACAGGTCGACGATGGCCCAGACTCTGGAGGAGCCGAAACCGCTGTTGATGGTCAGGAATACTGCCAGGAAACCGGGGACCGCATAGAAAATCTTGAGGGCCCAGATGAGTCCTCTTCTGAAGGAAGAGTCTTCTCCGAAAGCATGTCTGAGCAGGGTGTCGTAGTAGGTGAACCAACCGGTGGTGGTGGTCAGGGCGAACAGGAAGGTACAGAGCGCGATGATCACGCGGCCGATGTAGCCAATGCCTGTTTCGAACGCTGCCAGGGTCAGGGAAGCGCCGGCAAGGCCGGAGTCCCAAAGACCGGTGGTCAGAATCGTCAGCGCGGTGATGGAGCAGACGACCATGGTGTCAACGAATACTTCGAAGCAACCCCAGAGGCCTTGCTCGATGGGATGATCCACAGTAGCTGTGGCGTGTACCATGGGAGAGGAACCCCAGCCGGCTTCGTTGGAATACAGCGCTCTCTTGAGGCCCTGCTGGATCACGACTGTTACAGCCGCGCCAGCGAATCCGCCGGTTGCAGCGGTGCCGGTGAAAGCGTTGCTGAAGATCATGCCGAGTGCGGCGGGCAGTTCGCCGATGTTTCTAATAATGATAAAGAGTCCGAATACGGTGTAAATGATGCACATGAAGGGCACCAGTTTGCCGGCCCAGCCGGCAACGCTCTTGAGTCCGCCCAGTACGATGGCTGTAGCAAGTACCGAATAGAATACGGCTACGGGGATCATGCCGATGGACGGGAACGTGGAGCTGATGGCTTCCGAAGTGTTGTAGCACTGCATGGTCAGGAAGAATGCGATGAACAAGCCAACGCCGAAGATCAGCGCGGGGATCTTATAAAGACCGCCCCAGCCTTTTTCCTCGCCCAAACCTTTTTGCATGTAATAGGTGGGTCCGCCGACAAAACGGTCGCCCCATACGTCGGGTTGTCTGTAGTGCAGCGCCAGGGTGACTTCTGCCATCTTGGTGAGCATGCCCACCAGCGCGCAGAGCCACATCCAGAAGATGGCTCCGGGTCCGCCGACTGCGATGGCCGAGGCCACGCCGCCGATGTTGCCGGCTCCGACTGCGCCGCCGACTGCTACGGTAACCGCTTCCCAAGGGGAGATGGTTCCTTCGC
This sequence comes from Eubacteriales bacterium, assembly GCA_028692535.1. GTDB lineage: Bacteria > Bacillota > Clostridia > Peptostreptococcales > Anaerovoracaceae > UBA10908. The sequence goes on from JAQUXD010000024.1 coordinate 14,036, forward strand.
CGCCACCGGCTTTGCTCATCATCTGACCGAAGGTCTTCTTCATGATCCAGCCGAAATGTCTGAACTGGAAGAAACCTGTGGTAAAAGTCAGGATGAGTCCGACGCCGATCAGCAAAATCATCAAAGGCGGACCCCAGACGATTGCATTCGCAGCATCAATAAAATCGAAAAATCCCATTATTTCACCTCCAAAGTATGAAATAAAAAAAGAAATAAAGTACAATTTCATTCTAGAGGAACCACGTTCAGGACGCAATAGCAGTATGAAAAATCTGTCAATATTCATGACTAAAAGATATATGTGAGGAATAATTCTACCAAATGGCAAAATATACTTGATATAATGTCTAAAATGCCTAATAATATCGTTATAACTAAAGTTTGCTTTATAAATAAGAGGAGAATAAAAAATGGGATTGGATCGACAAAATGAAAAGAAGCTTTTTCGGAAATTTGAGAAAGGAAGCAGAAATCTGATTACAGACGTGCCCGGCGTCAAAGTGGGGCATGTGACGCTCAGCGACGGAGATATCCAAACGGGTGTAACGGCGATTCTTCCTCACCCGGATAATCTCTTTCGAGAAAAGCTGTTTGCCGGCGTATCCGTGATCAACGGCTTCGGAAAGAGCGTGGGATTGGTGCAGATTCAGGAGCTCGGGACGTTGGAAAGCCCGATTCTTATGACGAACACTCTATCGGTGGGGACGGCGCTTACGGCCTGCGTTCGTTACATGCTGTCCCAAAATCCGGAGATCGGCGTTAAGACCGGTACGGTCAACTGCGTAGTCACCGAGTGCAATGACGGAGAGCTGAACGATATCCGGGGGCTACACGTCACAGAGGATCACGTCCTTGAGGCCATCCGGAATGCGGGGGAAGATTTTGAGGAGGGACCCGTGGGCGGCGGGACGGGAATGGAAATGATGGGCTTGAAGGGCGGCATCGGATCCGCATCCAGAAAGTTGGAACTGGAGGGGGCCGGTTATGTGATCGGCGCTATTGCCATGACCAACTACGGCACCGATGATAATCTGGTGATCGGCGGCGACTCCGTGGGGCGGCGGATCCGGGCAAAGCGGACCCAAGAGGACAAAGGATCCTGCATCATCATCATCGCCACCGACATTCCTTTGGTGGATCGGCAGCTTCGGCGCGTTGCGCTGCGGGCTACTCACGCTCTGGCCAGGACCGGCTCTTATTCCGGGAACGGAAGCGGAGATATCGCCATTGCGTTTTCCACTGCGAACCGTATGGAACATTTCAACGAAAGCAAATTCAAGGAAATTCGCATGCTGTATGACGAGGAGCTGTCTCCGGTGTTCGAAGCTGCCGTGGAAACCGTGGAGGAAGCTTTGATCAGCTCCCTGTTTCACGGGCGCACGATCCGCGGGATCCGTGGAAAAGTACTGCGATCGCTGAGAGAATATCTCTAAGGAACCAATTGAAAAGCAATTCGATTTGCCTAAAGAAAGGGAAGGACGAATCGTCCTTCCCTTTGCTTGTCAAACTATTTTGCGGCAAGCTTTTTCTTGTCTTCGTACCAGAGCACGAAGTCGGGATCCACTTCGCCGATGCCCATGTAACGAGCCTTGTAATCTTTGAGAAGACTCAGGAACGTCTTCAGAAGGAAGAGCATCGCAAACAGGTTTGCAAAGGTGGGAACGCCGGTGGACAGATCCACGATGGCCCAGACTCTGGAAGAACCGAACCCGCTGTTGATGGTCAGGAACACGGCCAGGAAGCCGGGGATCGAGTAGGTGGCCTTCAGGAGCCAGATGATGGTCTTTCTGAAGGGAGAGTCGTCGCCGAACGCGTGTCTCAGCAGCGTGTCGTAGTAGGTGAACCAACCGGTGCTGGTGGTCATGGCAAACAGGAAGGTGCAGAGCGCGATAATCACGCGGCCCACATAACCGATACCGCTTTCAAAAGCAGCCAGGGTCAGGGAGGCGCCGGCAAGACCGGAGCTCCAAAGTCCTGTGACCATGATGGTCAGCGCGGTAATGGAGCAGACAACGACGGTGTCCACGAATACTTCGAAGCAGCCCCAGAGACCTTGCTCGATGGGATGCTCAACGGTGGCCGTGGCATGGACCATGGGAGAGGTTCCCCAGCCGGCTTCATTGGAGTACAGGGCTCTCTTGAGTCCCTGCTGAATGACTACCGATACGGCTGCGCCTGCGAATCCGCCGGTTGCGGCGGTGCCGGTAAAGGCATTGCTGAAGATCAGTCCCATTGCTGCGGGAAGTTCGCCGATATTTCTAATGATGATGAAAAGTCCGAATACGGTGTAGATGATGCACATGAAGGGCACCAGCTTGCCTGCATAGGCCGCAACGCTCTTCAGTCCGCCCCATACGATGAAATAAACAGCAACAGAGTAGACCACAGCCACAGGGATCATGCCGATGGACGGGAAGGTGGAGTTGATGGCTTCCGCGGTGTTGTAGCACTGCATGGTCAGGAAGAAGGCGATGAAGATGCCGACGCCGAAGATCAGCGCGGGGATCTTGTAGAGACCGCCCCAGCCTTTTTCTTCGCCCAAACCTTTTTGCATGTAATAGGTGGGTCCGCCGACGTAGCGGTCGCCCCATACGTCAGGCTGTCTGTAATGCAGCGCCAGGGTTACTTCTGCCATCTTGGTGAGCATGCCCACCAGAGCGCAGAGCCACATCCAGAAAATCGCTCCGGGTCCGCCGACTGCGATGGCCGAAGCCACGCCGCCGATGTTTCCGGCTCCGACTGCGCCGCCGATTGCAACGGTAACCGCTTCCCAGGGGGAAATGGTTCCTTCGCCGGCGCCGGCGTCTTTCATCATCG
>JAQUXD010000025.1 GCA_028692535.1 Eubacteriales bacterium
CGTTCAGACCCAGAAGCCGCTTCATAAAGCGGTCTCCGCGCAACAGAGCCGATACGCCGGAAGCCGGCGTGACAAAGCGAGAAGAAGGACCGTAAACCTCTCCGGTTTTACGAATCGCCTGCGCGATTTTTCCCACCGCCTCATCCCAGGTGATCCTCCGGAACCTGCCTTCACCGCGTTCGCCCGTGCGCTCCATGGGATAGCGAAGCCTGTCTGCAGTCAGGAACGTCTGCCGGTAAGCCCGTCCCCTGGAACAACCCGTAAACGGCAGAACCGAGGTGTCCGGCGTGATCTCCAGAACACAGCCCTCCTGGACTCTTGCACTCATCAGGCACTTTGCGCCGCAGTCATTGAAGCTGGCGATCGCAAACTGCCGCTCCGGTTCCATGGCGATCGGCGCGCCTGCCTTCCAATCGGCTGAGTCGAACACCGGCAGCGCATCCGCCGTCAAGTGGATCAGAACATCCAGGCCCTGTACTGCGTCGCTCATAATCTCGCATAACGCCGAAATTTCCGGATGATCACTGTACTGCAAAAGGGCTTCCCTGGTCCGACGGACCGTATCGACAGTAAAATCCCGCAGAAAAGTTGCTGCTTCCTGCTTGAAATGATCTTTTTCCCGAAGATTGCACACAGAAAGATATTCAAGAAAGCGAAACTGCTGGCCGAGGCAATCCGGCGGATTTCCATCCATGGGCACTGCTTCATATCCACAGTTCTTATATTGCCGGATAACCTGAAGCGTCACCCGGTTGCACAACTCCCGGGTCCCGGTCTTGGCGCAGGATGCCCAGAAGGGCACATAGACATCCGCCCGTGTGCCCTTCAGCAGGTCATCATACGATTCCTGCGACAGTGTTGATGTGATTCCCAAATAAACAGAAGTATGACGCCATTCCTCCAGGTCCTCAAAAAAAGTTCGAAGGCAATGCCATAGAATATAGCGCTCGTTTTGGCTGTTCATCTTTCGCTCCCTGACGGGTCCGCCCCGCGCCGGTTGGGTCTAACGTCCGCTTAAATTCTTTTTGACCTGTGCTTCGGCCATGCTGATCTCATTGTGGAACGCCTGCTCCTTCAGCATTTCATATTCCTTCATGCCATCTTCCATCACAGCGGCCCACTCCCTGGCAAATCCGCCGTTTACGATGTTTTCGTACTGATCTTCCAAAAACTTGCGGATCGGTGCCGGATCGACTTTTCCAAACCGGGAAAGCTGGCCGTACTGACTGGTGCGCGAGTGCATGGGCAGTTGTTTGAACAGTCCCACGTCTGCCATTTTTTCCATCATCACAGCCGGCTCTTTCGACAGATACAACTCTGTGAGAATGGCTTCGGGTGAATGGCCCTTTTCGATAAACAGCTTAAATGCTTCGTTGATCACGTTCATGATCAGCGGCCAGACCGCTTGTTCAGACATCAGGTCCAAATACGTTTCATCGTTGAAGGTCACTTCGATGGCCCCGGCTTTCGTGGAGCCCAACGCTTTGGCCAAACCGATCGCGATCTCTTTTGCCTGACCCGAAGCATCCTGCTGCACAACGACAAAAGTGGGGAAACCTGTTCCGTTCTCGTAGGTCTCACGTACGCCTTTCCCGATCATTCTGGGCGCGACCATGATCACATCCACATCCTTTTGAGGTGTAATAAACCCATACGTGATGTTGTAGCCCGACGAAAAGTTCAGCACATCGCCAGCCTTCAGATTGGGCTCGATCTCATCGCTGTAGATCTTCGGCGCAACTTCGTCCGGGATCAGAATAAAGATGATATCCGCCATTTTTGACGCTTCCGCAATGGAGTATACGGGAAACCCGTCTTCGTTGGCCTGGGTCCAGGATTCATCCCGCACGCTGCCGATCACGATGTTTTTCACACCGGAATCCCGCATGTTCAACGCTTGGGAACGCCCCTGATTTCCGTATCCGATAATGGCGATGGTCTTGTTTGTCACGAAGGCGAGATCTCCGTCCTTGTCGTAATAAATCTTGCTCATGAATAACTCCTTTCAAAACTGAGGCGGACGTTTCCGTCCGCCTGTTATATCTACTGACCCAGCACCTCCACAGTGATGCCGGTCAACTCAAACAAAGATCGAATCTGAACCAGCCGTTCCGGGGAAGGCGGTTCGAATACTTCGGCAACTTCTCCGATCCTTTCGGATTTTGATACTCCAAGAGTATGATACGGTAAGAGCGTCACCTTCCGCAAGTTGTTTTTGATAAAAAACGCCGCCGTTTCCTTGATGATCTCGTCCGTGTCGTTGTATCCGCTGATCAAAGGCATGCGCATGGTGATTTTTTTGCAGATGCGCGCATCGGCTGCCAGTCGAACCAAGTTTTCCAATATCCCTTGATTGTCGACACCGGTTCCTTCCAAATGCTTTTGCGGTTGGATGCATTTCATGTCATAGAGAATATCTGTGACGGCCGGAGACGCCGCAAGATCATACAATGCTTCTCCGTCACCGAATCCCGAAGTGTCCAGGCAGACGTGGATGCCCTTGCTGTCGGCCTCCCGAATGATTTCCGCCACATACCGGGGGCGAGAGAGCATCTCGCCGCCGGAAACGGTGATACCGCCTCCGGTATGCTCATAAAACCCTTTATCTTTTTCCGCTTCGCCCACGACCTCAGCCACAGTCATTTCGTCTGCCACGGACTTGAGCGCGCCGGCATAGCAGGCCTTCGTGCAGCGCAGGCAGTCATCGCATACGGCCCAGTCCACAACGATTTTACCGTCTTTGGGTCGGATCGCTCCTTGCGGACAGGATTCAATACAGAATCCGCAGCCGATGCAACGATTTGTCAGATAGATCAGTTGAGGTGAAAAATCGATCATCTCCGGATTGTGGCACCACTTGCAGCGTAGCGGGCAGCCCTTGAGAAAAACCGTCGTTCGGATGCCCGGGCCATCTTCAACGGAGAATTTTTGAATACTGCCCACCGGAGCGGTCATTGGTTCCTGATTCATAGCGTCCTCCTACGCAAGATGTGCCGTTCTGTCGATGATCGTATCCTGAGCCGCTTTGTCCAACTCGGTGAAATAGGCCATGTACCCTGCAACGCGAACCATCAGCCCTCTGTATTTTTCCGGGTTTTTTTGTGCTGCGATCAAGGTTTCGTTGTCTACTACGTTGATCTGGATGTGTTCGCCTCCATTGTCAAAGTAGGTTTTGATGACGCCTTCGACGATCTCCAGACCTTTTTCGCCCCGGATCCCCTTGGGGTCAAAGCGAAGATTGAACAGCGCGCCGTCGTGGAATGCTGTCTGGTTGATGGCCCCTACCGATTTGACCGTGGCCGTCGGCCCGCTGGTGTCGCGGCCCATAACGGGAGAGGAATTGTCGCTGAACGGTTCACAGGCTTTTCTGCCGTCCGGCGTGGCGCCGGTCACTTCGCCATGGGAAATATTCACCGTTTGAGACAGATTGCAGAAGGAATATTTTCCACCCCGGGCATCGTCAAATTCCTGAACAGTCTCCGCCACGAAAGTCAAATAATCTCTAACCAGTCCGTCGACCTTCGGATTGTCGTTTCCGAACTTGGCCGGCTTATTGATCAGCAGCTGTCGAATTCGTTCTTCTCCCTCGTAATTCTTGTCCAGGATCTCTACCAGTTTTTCCAACGTAAGCGTCTTATCTTTAAATACTACTTGATCGATGGCTTCCAGAGAATCGCCCAGATTGGCTGGACCGGTAACAAACATGCCCGACGTCGTATATTTAGCGCCGCCTTCCTGAACGGACATCCCTGATTCGAGGCAGCCGTCGATGGCCATGGAGGCCAGCATCACAGGCAATCTCCGAGCGTGGATCGGCACGATGAGATTGTACCCGTCACGGATCATTTCGTAAAAATACACCGACTGTTTTTTGACCGCCTCCAGGATTTCATCGATGCTGTTGAAATCCGAGAGTTCGCCTGTTTTAAGGCCTACCTGCTGACCGGAGACCGGATCGATCCCGTTGTGCAAAACCAGTTCAAGCATCTTGGGGGCATTGACGTATCCCGCGTCCGGACTTCCGTCCGTGGTGCCGCCGCCCGGCGCCGGCTGAATACATCCTACGATGCACCAATCCCTTGCTTCTTCCAAGGTGCAGCCTTTTCCCCGAACCATTTTCATTGCGGCATTATCGCTGAAAAATCCGGGATTTGCCATTCCCTTTTGCACCATAAGCGCGCCTTTTCTGAGCAGATCGGCCGGTGTGCCGTCATGGACACGAAGCGCCAAGACCGGCTGGGTGGTCTGAAGATCCGCTCCGGCATCCAGACAGAGATAGGACAGCGCATTGCTGGCGTCGTTGCCCTGACGATCCATTCCGCCTACCATCAGGATCTCCCACATGGGATAGCCTGCAAAGGATTTGGAATACCACTTGTCACGCACCTCATAGACTTCACAGCATTTTAAATAGAAGCATTCCAGCAACTCCAGGACCTCTTGGTCATCCAGCAGTTTTCCTCTTTCGCGGTCCATGGCAAGGTAGGGATACATGTACTGGTCAAAGCGGCCGAACCCGCATGCGGTGGTCGGTGCTTCGATATGGAAGGACACTTGGATAAACCATACGAATTGCAAAGCTTCATGGAAGCTCCTGGGCGGGTTGGCCGGCACGTTCCGGCAGTTTTCTGCGATGCTCAGAAGCTCGCTCCTTCTCTTGGGATCCGCTTCAAAGGAAGCCATTTCTTCGGCTTTCTCCGCACAGCGTTCCGCATACCGGATGATCCCTTCCGCAATGATGATGCACCCTGTCCAGAAATCGATTTTCGGCTGTCTGCATACATGACCGCCCTTCGCGCGCTCGTCCCCGATCAGCTCCCTGCACATTTCAATGTGCCCTTTGAGCCCGAGCGACAGCAGTCGCCAATAGTTGGGCGTTGTCTCGCCCGAAACCCCGTTGCGACAGCCAACGGAAATCAGATCCTTTTGCCGCGCATTTTCAATTTCCGGAGGCAGGATCTCCGGCGCCAGATCTTCCAGAGCCTTGCCTTCCCAATATTCAAACAAGCTCAATATCTTGGCTTTGTCCGCTTCCGTGATATCATAGGGGTCTGTCTTCCGGGTGGGGAATTCATCCAGCTCATCCCGAAGCCACTTTGTGGAAGTATATTCCATAAAAAGGTTGGCGCCTTTGTATGTATTGGTCGGCGATCCGATCACCAATTCGTCGGGATTGATGCAGACAGTCATATTTTCCAATATGTATGCTACGACCTTTGCGCGGAAAATCGGCGCAGCCTCACCGGCATACTTCTGATATGCCTCCGTGGCCAGCTCAAGATGTTCCGCTGTGATATTGGGCATCGTATCGAAATATCGATCCTTCATTCTTTGCAGACGCTCATTCAACATTTGATTCTCTCCTCAATCATCCCGGGGCCGGTATCTATGGATTTAATTTTATAGAAAAGCTCTGTTTCGAGCAACACTTAATTGCTTTATCGTTATATTTACTTGCTATCATCTCCGCAATCCGATAAAATAGGATTCAGAAAGGCAGGTGCGCTATGTTTCAGGCTGAAATGACACAGGATGAACGTTCTCCGCTGAGCATCCGAATTCTGTCCATCGAAGAATATCCTCTTCACTACCACTCCGATATTGAATTGATTTTCGTACTGGATGGACAAATCCGTCTGCTGTTGGGCAGCAATGACTATCAACTGAGCACCGGAGACATCTTTGCGTGCAACGGAAAAGAAGTCCATGGCCTCTACGGGAGCATTGGCGAAAATGTCGTTGCGCTGATAAGGGTGAACAATCGGATCTTTTCGAATTATTATCCGAACCTGGCCAGAAGCTGTTACCGAACAAACACTGCGGATCCCCAAGATGAAAGGCTGTCTTTTTTGCGCAGAGAATTGACAGGACTCCTGCTGAATTACGGAGAAAACCTTCGCCATCAAGAACAGATCAATGTCGCTGTCATGAAGAAAATACTGGGCTATTTGGAAGCTAATTTTAATTATTTTACGATCCGGGACGGCATTGTACACAGCGAAGCGATCGACAACAGCCAGACAGCGAAACGGATCAGCCGAATCATTTTGAGGATGTATGAAAGCTATTTTCAGAAGCTGACATTGGATGAACTGAGCCGCACGGAAGATCTGAGCAGTTTTTACCTTTCCCATCTGATTCGAGAGCACACGGGTCTCTCTTTTCGAGAGTTCCTGGCGTTTGCCCGGGTCGAATCCGCACAGCTTCTGCTTCTGGATGAAAGCGTGGAGCTGAATGATCTTCATGAAATGGTGGGCTTTTCCGCAAAAAGGTATTTCGACGATCATTTTCTGCAGTGGTTCGGTGTAAGTCCGGAAGAATACCGGCACCAAAACATTTCAAAGATAAAATCCGAGAAACGGCCGGAACGCAGCATAGAGATTACGAAACCGGCCCTGCTGGACCTGTTGAGAGGATATGATGCGCACCAGCAATCCGAGGATCGCACCTTGCCTTCAGGAAAAGGCGTCGTGAACATTTCTGTGGATCACAAGAAGAGCAAATCCATTCCTTTTCAGCCGCAGCTCACGATTTCCGTCGATCCCCGAGACAGGAAAGCTCCGAATATTCTGCAAAAGCTGCAACGCTTTGAGCACATTCAGATCTTGGAGGCCAGTCCGGAACGTGTTACCCCGCATTGGTGCCTGGATACCATCGCCGGCGCCGTCTATTGGCTCAAAAAATCAAGAGAGGGATCACTTCAGATCCCGATTTGGGATCCGACAGATGAAGAAGATGCGCTGCAAGGGCAACGTGGGCTGATCTTTCGAAATGGTATTCCCAAATGCAGTTATTACGCCATGCTCTTTCTGTCCAATGCCCGGGGGCGCATGATCGACAGCAGTGCCAATCACTGGATCATTAAAAAAGATGCCCCCGGCGGCAGCCCCTCGTATGTGGTACTGATCTATAACGGCGGCGAGGAAGCGGAAGCTATTTGCAATGAGTCGATGACCCGGGAACAGGTTGCCGACGCTATTGTCGCTTACAGAGAAGAGTTGAATATGAAGCTCTCCATAAAGGGGCCTGCCGGCGCGTATAAGATCGCCTTGATCAATATCGATTCTTCCACGGACTATTTTCACTACGTGCATCGCTATGGAAAGCAATCACCTTCCGATCCCGTTGAACAATTGCTTGCAGAGCAGTATACAGCGCCTTATGTAAACATCTACAATGCAGATTCCACCGGAGTTCTGGATATCTATACCAGACTGGACGGAATTTGCGCGCAAATGATCTCCGTTACACCTCTTTCCGTGTGATCTGTCCGCATGCATAAAAAAAAGCCGCAGCGGCTTTTTTTTATAGTTAGATCATTTGAAAATTCGTATCAAGATGCGATTGAAGGATACCAGCCATCTTCGGGCCATATTCTTTCTTAAACGCGTCCAGAACATGCGCTGCGATCGCCTCGCCTTCCGTTCCGAATACGGATCCTGAAATCTCGGCAAAGGTTTTATATACATGTCCGCAGTGATAGTCGAATCCTTTGATGTTTTTCGGATCCTTTGAAAACGTCTGACTTTCCGAAAACTGAGCATCCCGCATTATCTGGATACAACAATCGTGATCGTTGACACTCTGAAGCACATCAAAAGTAATGTAAGGATTGAAGCCTCGAGCGATAGCCCGGTCAAGATGCGTACAGTAGACGACACCACATTCCTGCAAACCCATTTTCTGAAACTGCCAGGCCCAGGGGCAACGGTCGATGTGCTCTTCGTGATCGGGGGCAATGGAGAGGATGCGACTTGAAAACCCGCCCATGCACTGAACTGCCGCTTCTGTACCCTGCCATTCTCCGTAGGTACGATACGAAGCAAAATCCAGAGGCTTTCCGTCCCGGATCGCCCGCTGCGCCATACGGGAGCCTCTCTGTTGCGCATAGAGGATGGTCATGTGGGCAAACGCCCGAACGCCTCTTTCACCAAAGGCTTTCTTTAATTCACTGTAATAGCAACCCACGATAAACGCGTGGCTCAATTCGGAAAACTCCGTCAAGGCGCGCCCCTTTCTATTTGGCCATCCTGTAAATCTCAATCATATCCGCTTTTTTCAGTTTCCTGATCACGCCGATGGTGATCGTGTCGCCGATACTGCATTTTTCAGCCAATTCGTCGATCTGATCATCCGTCAGAGTGATGCCCATGTCCGAAACGGACACCGGCATTCCGATGGAGCGGAAAAACTCTTCCATGGCTTCGATGCCGGCCAGTGCTGCATCCTTTGGCGCCAGATCCTTCGAAATATCCATCACGTTCCAGGCAAAAGCAGAAAAACGATCCAACCCTTCCTCGAACACATAACGCGCCCAGCTGCCCCAAACGGCAGCCAATCCTGCGCCGTGGGCCACATCGAACATACCGCCCAGTTCGTGTTCCAAGCGATGAGAAGACCAATCGCCCCGATCGTTGCCGCATCCCGTCAGGTCGTTGTGAGACAAGCTGCCGGCCCACATGATTTCCGCCCGGGCTTCGTAATTAAGGGGGTCTTTCAGAAGAATTTTCGCGTTCTTCATGACAACTTTCAGCAAGGCTTCACTGATCCGGTCCGTCATCTCCATGCTTCCGCTCTTATTGAAATATCTTTCCATAGTGTGCATCAGAATATCCGTGCAGCCGCTCATGGTCTGATAACGCGGAAGCGTGTAGGTCAATTCCGGATTCATCACCGCGAATCTGGGGCGGCACAAGTCGCTGCCATATCCCCGTTTGATCCAGCCCTCTTCGTTGGTGATGACCGAAGAATTACTCATTTCACTGCCCGCGGCGGCAATCGTCAGAATGACGCCGACAGGCAAACAGGCCTTTGCCTGGCGCTTGTAGTCGTACAGTTCCCAAACATCTTCGTCCTTCGCCGCACCGTAACCGATGGCTTTGGCTGAATCGATCACGCTGCCGCCACCCACGGCCAGAATGAAATCAACGCGCTCCCTTTTGCACAAGTCGATCCCTTCGTAGACCTTGGAGAGGCGAGGATTGGGCACAACACCGCCCAATTCGGCATATTCGATCCCCTCAGAAGAAAGTGCTCCGCGGACCCGATCCAAAAGGCCTGATTCTTCCGCACTCCGGCTTCCATAATGGATCAGTACTTTTTTGCAGCCTTCGCCTTTTACCAGGGCGCCGATTTCCAGATCAGTATCCTTTCCGAACACTACTTTCGTGGGGGTATAATATTGAAAATTAAGCATCGTTTCCTCCTGTGACGTTACTAAGACGTAATCAGCATGCCCATGTGATTTAAGGTACGGATCAACTGGTTGGTATAACCCATCTCGTTGTCATACCAGGCCACTACGCGAACTTCGTAAATCTGTGTGCCGCAGCGCTGAGCCAGTGTCTGGGTCGCGTCAAACAGTGAGCCGTAAGAAGATCCGATGATGTCACTGGAAACGATCAATTCCTCGGTATATCCGAAGGATTCGTTTTCGTGTTCCTTCATGATCGCATTGATTCCTTCCACAGATACTGTTTCGCTTTCATCTTTCAGGGTGGCATCCAGAATGGTGATCGAACCGGAAGGCACCGGAACCCGCTGTGCGGAACCGATCAGCTTTCCGTCCAGTTCGGGGATCACCAGACCGATGGCCTTGGCGGCACCTGTACTGTTAGGCACGATGTTGGCTGCACCGGCTCTGGCGCGGCGAAAATCGTTCTTTTTATGGGGGCCGTCCAGGATCATCTGGTCGCCGGTGTAGGCATGGATGGTGGTCATAAAGCCTGTCCGCAGTTCTCTGTATTCGTTAAGAGCTTTTGCCATGGGAGCAAGGCAATTGGTCGTACAGGAAGCCCCGGAAACGATCAAATCCTCTTTTTTGAGTATGTTGTGGTTGACATTATAAACGATGGTGGGCAGGTCGCTCCCTGCCGGCGCGGAGATCAGCACCCGCTTGGCCCCGGCTTCGATATGGGCCATGGACTTCGCTTTCGAAGCAAAGAATCCCGTACATTCCAGCACGATATCCACTTCCAAATCTTTCCATGGAAGATTCTTGGGATCCGGCTCTTTATAAATTCTGATCTTCTTTCCATCCACATAAATGGAATCCGTATCGTTCTCTATCTTATGGCCCGCATATGCGCGTTGGACCGTATCATATTTCAGCAGGTACGCCAGCATATCCGCATTCGCCAGGTCGTTAATAGCAACGACCTCGAAACGTTTATCCTCAAAAATCTTACGGAAGGACAGCCTCCCGATCCTTCCGAATCCGTTGATTGCAATCTTTATCATACATTTTCTCCTTTCGGGTCGTAGTTCTGTTTTCGCATGCCCTATTGTCGTGATATTTTACCTTATTTTGTCCTGCTTTACAAGTGAGACTCGAGCCTCAACCTTCTCATAAAAAAAATTAAGATCCCAAAGGACAAGCCTTTGGGATCTTTTGAATTTCAATAAGCACGTCGTGTTTTAATCGTCGGACTGCTCTACTTTCCATACTTTCCAAACGTTTCCGACCAGATCGGGATTGGGCTTGAGTGTGGGTCTGCCCGGCTTCCAACCGGCGGGTGTCGCTTCGGTGCCTTTGGACTCGCGAACCAGTTGGAACGCCTTGAGTTGACGAAGCGTTTCGTTCACATTTCTTCCGACCGGAGGAGTCAGTACTTCGAAGCCCTGGACCACGCCATCCGGATCGATCAGGAATCTGCCCCGGGTCTCCACACCGGCATCCTCGTCGTAGATTCCGTATAATCTTCCGACACTGCCGTCCTGATCCGACAGCATGGGGAAGGGAACACTCTTTCCGACCATTTTCGACAGCTCGTTGTCGTTCCATATCTTATGGACGTAAATACTGTCTACACTGATGGACAACACCTGTACGCCGATGGCTTTAAAATCATCATTTCTTGCAGCAACTGCTGACACTTCGGTTGCTCACACAAAGGTGAAATCGCCGGGATAAAAGCACAGTGATACCCACTGCCCCTTATATTCGGAAAGACTGATATTGGCGAATTTACCGTCCATAAACGCCGGAAGTGTGAAATCCGGTGCCGGTTTTCCGACTTTGATCATACTGCTTGCACGCTCCTTTTCCGGTTGGATGCCGACGGCATCTGAACTGAGTGCTTCTGCTGGGGGTTTCTTGACAGCCGGTCTTTGACAGCCAGCTTTGAATTCTTCCGGCATAGAAGCCTCCTTTCTGCATATCTAATGCGATCAGTATTATGAGTTAGACTACTATTACTCTTATATGATACAATAAAAATAATCTTATTTCAAACAATAATCAGAATTATTCTCAATAAGGAGGGGCTTATGAGTATTTACGACTTTACGATGCGGGATTCTTTCGGAGATGATATTCCGCTGTCGATTTACAAAGGCAAGGTTCTGCTCATCGTGAACACTGCCAGCAAATGCGGGTTCACGCCACAATTTCAAGGGCTCCAGGAGTTGTATGATACGTACGCGCAACAAGGGCTGGAGATTTTGGGGTTCCCCTGCAATCAGTTTGCAGGCCAGGATCCCGGCAGCAACGAGGAAATCCGCAACTTCTGCCAGATCAACTACGGAGTCACATTTCCCATATTTGATAAGATCAAAGTGAACGGGAAGAATGCAGCGCCGCTCTATCAGTATTTGAAAAAGCAGAAGAGCGGCGCTCTGGGCAGCAGGATCCAGTGGAACTTCACCAAGTTCCTCGCAGACCGCCAGGGCAATGTAGTCGCCCGCTATGCGCCCGACGTAAAACCTGAAGACCTGAAGGCTGACATCGAAAGACTGCTTTAAAAAAAATGGGGACGGCATATTGCCGTCCCCTTACACTTGCAGTTCGGATATATTACAGGACACACTCATTTTGTCCTTCGCAGTAAGCCAGGTAGGCTTCTGCCGCCTTATCGATATCTTCTACCGGATCTTCGGCCTCCTCTTTCGGCCATTCAGCATAAAAGTTTTCGAATTGGATATAGGAAACCTCAGTTTCGGGATCCTTCTTGCTTACGCCGGTTCGAACGCTTTCCTGAAACTCCGGCAACGTTTTCTTCCTTTCTTCGTCTGCACTCATGCTATCCTCCTTTCTTTTCCAAAAACGAGTAAGGGCAAACGCGAGTTCTTTAGAACCGGTTCACCCTTACTCCGAGGTGTACCACAATGGTGTACGCCCTCCTTTCCTAACTTCCCCTAGTCCGTATGACTGACACTGAGTACTCATACTCGATCTTCATCCGGATGTTTCGACTTTTCTCCCGGTCCGATACAAGAGTAAACCTACCCTTCGACCTTCTGAGAGATTTACGTTCCTGCCGATGATCAAACCCAGTTAGGCAGGTCTGTCCCGACATTCACTGTCGCTTTTCGGGGGTACTCACTTACTTGGGTCTCCCCTTTCTTTGAGTATTTTTAATTTAGCACGATATATTTTCCCTGTCAAGCCCTATTTTGAAATTTTTCGATAATTATTTTTTTGATTTCCGATTTTACACTAATTATTTCAGATTTTGACCTCATTTTTTATGCCTTTTGAGACCGAGGGGCTAAACAATTGGATCGATCAGGCCAACAGCTCTTTTGTTTTCTACCCTTTTCTGGTTTTAACGAAATGATTTGTTCTTTTCCGCAGAATCACAGCACTGCTTTTCGCCCTTTTCCCTATCACTTGACCGCAACGGAAACATCGATTAGGATAGGGCTGTACAAGCCGATTCCGCATTCGCAGGAGGAGATCATGGAAACCGACCCGAACCGCACAGCCGAATACAACGCGGCCGATAAGGCAAAGCAAGCGCTGCACCACCTGGTGCCGGGCATGCGCATCATCAAAACCGCCATTGCGGTTTTTCTGTGTCTGACACTCGACTTTCTTCGTGCGACTCCTTATCCCATCCAGTCCTCGGTGGCTGCGGTCATCTGTCTGCAGCCGGATATCCGAAGCAGCCGCGTCATCGCAGGAAATCGTGTGATCGGGACCTTCGCAGCCGGAATCTACAGCTATTTGTTTATGCTTCTCTTCGTTGAAACTTTTAGGATAGATCCCGCGGGCTATCTGTTCTATTGCCTGGTGGCAGCGGGAATCATTCCTCTCATCCTGATCGTCTTGATGCTCAAGAGGCCCGGATCTGTGATCATCACTTCTGTGGTATTTCTGATCATCTGCCTCACAAAAGGGCAGGAGGATACCCTGATTTATGCCATCGACCGCGTGATCGACACCCTTCTGGGCATCACATTCGCGTTGCTGGTCAACTGGTTCCCGCTCCTGAATCGTCACCGGTCCGATACCACCGAGAACAATCCGGAATAGCCCTTTCTCGCAGACTGATCAGCGCTTGGCCTCCCGCAGGACACGAATCAAATCGATAAATACGCCATACCCTGTTTGCGCAGGTTCCAGCCCGTATTGAACCAACGTGAGCCGTCCCATCAGATCTGTGTCAACAGATACGACGGCAACCACGTCCGGACCGGCAAAGGCGTCAGTTTCCGGAATCTCTTCGGGCCGCACCGTGCCCCGCACCTTTCCCTCAACAATCGTTCCTCTGCAAATCAGCTTTAATTTTTTGCCGCGTGCGACGGCGGCCATCACATCTTCCTGCGTAACGTCCCGGATCCCCGTTCGATCGATTTGATCCGGTGTAATGTTGGCATCCATCAACACATTGAGCAGCGATGTCAGTTTGGCGGCGGCGTCATACCCTTCCACGTCCATCGAGGGATCCGCCTCCATAAATCCGCCCCTCCGGCCATTCTCATAGATTGTATCCTTTGGGATCCCCAGTTCCATCTGCTCCAATATGTAGTTGGTGGTCGCATTCAAAATCCCTTTGACCTCCGAGATCTTCGCATACTCCAGACAATAATCCCTCATATTAAAGATCGGCATGCCCGCCATCACCGTGGTCTCGTAGTAAAAGCATACCTTTTTTTCCGCAGCCAGATCCCGCAGTTCCTTATACGCCCAGGCGATCGGTCCCTTATTGGCGCTTACCACATGCTTGCCTCTGTTCATTGCATTTTTGATGTGATCGATGGCCGGCTGGCCGGTCAGGATATTCAACGGCGTCAACTCCAGCAGCACATCGTACTCTGCTTTTTCAACCACATCCATGGCCGACCACTCACAATATCCCTCAGCTGCGCGGTCAAAATGCCCGTCCTCCTCCACCTGGCGGATGGCTTCGGCAAGGTCGATGCCCCGAAGATCGTTCAGCGTGCCCCGGGTAGCAGTAGCGATGGAAGTGACCTTAACGTCGTATCCGGTCTTCTTCCGGATTTCCTCAATATTGTCCAACAGAATGCGGGAAAAAGCTTTTCCGGCGACTCCGAAGCCCAGCATTGCAACTTTACATTCTTTCATTTTAGCGTCCTTTCTTCATTAAATGAGTATCCGTGTCATATCATAATCTCCGATTGATCCGAGCAGATATCGATCCGCACCGCAAGCGCCATCTTTTCGAAGTCCCCAAGAGAAAACAGGTTGAGATTAAGGAGGTTGCCCGCAGTGTTCAGCCGATATCGTATGGTATTTTTATGTTGTCCCATTTGCTCGGCTGTTGTATCCAGATTCCCGCCCGCTTTCACAAATGCAATGACCGTATTCAGGATCTCGCCGCTTCTTCCGGCGTCATATTCCTTGATAGGCGAGATGTATCGCCGGCTGTAGTGATCCATGGCTTTGCTTTCGGCAAAGGGAAGGATGGCCTGATACACGCCCAGCTGATCAAAGGCTTTGATGCCGACGGATCGCTCATCGAAGGAAACCGCATAAAGAGCTTCCCGGATCGCCTCGGCCAATTCATCCTTCACGTGATGCAGATCGGACACCCCCACGTCATACCGTTGAAACAGTTCCGGCCCAAGTGCTTCCGCATAAGATGCAAATAGATTCACAGGGTGCCCGCTCCCGCAATGGTACGCCGAATGAATGAGCATCAGACCTCCGCCATAGAAAAAAATAGCATCTCCCGGTTCAATCAAGCCTGCTTTATACAGCTTGTTTTCTTCCTCGATCGCCCGTTCTCTCGAAAGACGGCCTTCCTTGGGACGAAAAAATGCCACGGCCAGGTCGTCCTGCAACGACGGATTGATCTCGTATGTCAGCGCTGTGAGCAAATTTGTATCCGAGGCGTCTGCCTTCAGCAGCGTATTGACCCGTTGCTCCATGAAATAGAAGGACTCATATTGCTCCATCTTTTTGTTAATAAGCAGGATGATGTCCTCAAAAAAAGGATAGGAATCGTGAAGCACGAATACGGGAAAGTCCATGTAATCCGCATACTTGATCACATTCTGTGCAATCGGAAGCTTGAATATGTTTTTAATAATCAGTCCGCTGCCGTTCTTGGCTGCCAGCTTCTTGACCGCTTCATAGATAAGGTTCGGATCATGCTTCGCATACAAAAATGTGGTGAGCGTGATAAAACCTCCACCTGTTCTGTAATTATAGTCAGAATATTTATTCGCCACATCCTGGTCGTATTCGTAATCAAGTATGCCGCAATGTTTCACTTCTTTCTTGAGTCCGCCTTCTCCGGCAATGAGCGTCATCTTGCTCAGCTCCGGGAAATTGTAGATGTCCTGAACATATAGCTTCATAAGCACCTTCTTTGTTATATAATACAAATTAAATGATATTTTCTATACTTTTCCTCAACAAATAGATTTGTTCATACAAGGAGAAAGCCTTATAATTATTATATCAGACAAACGTCGGTTTGTGTTCTGAAAAAGGAGGAATTGATATGGGTGTACTGATCCTGAACAGAGAAGAAGTGAAGCGTGTGATCGACATGCGGGAAGTGATCGACAAGGTACGGAACGTCTATCAACTGAAAACGCAAGGGAAAAGTGTAATCTGGCCTTTGGTAAATCACGAGTTCGTGGACGAACATGCCGCCATGGACATACGCTCGGGCTACATCAAAGGAGAGCAGCTTCACGGGCTGAAAATGCTGAATAATTTTCCCGACAATAAAGAAAAAGGACTCCCGCCTTTCAACGGGATCATGATGGTATACGACTCCAATACAGGTATCCCCGTGGGCATTATGGACGCTTCCTACATCACCTGCGTCCGAACCGGCGCCGCCGGCGCCTTGGGCGTCGACAGCCTGGCTCGGAAAGACGCGAAAACTCTGATGCTCCTGGGCGCAGGCAAACAATCCTCTTTCCAGATCGCCGCCACGCTCATCCTGCGGCCGATGATCGACACGGTATACATCGTGGACCCTGTCAACCATCAGCAAGCCAAGGATCTGGCAGCAGCCATCAAGGAGCAGCTTAAGACGGATTTCGATGTAAACGGCGACTACGTGACATTTATCGCAGAAGAGTCCACGGAAACAGCTGTCCGCAACAGCGATGCCATCATCACCATCACTCCCTCAAGAAAACCTATCATCATGAAGGAATGGGTCCGTCCCGGCACCCATTTCAGTTGCATCGGTTCGGATATGGAAACCAAGCAGGAGATTGAAAGCGCCATTTTTGCGGGAGCCAGAATCTTCGCCGATGACATCGACCAGTGCATTCGCGTAGGTGAAATGGAGATCCCCCTTCTGCAGGGTGTTATCAATAAAGAGGATATCGCCGGCGAGATCGGAGATCTGCTGTCCGGGAACGTTCCGGGACGGCAAAGTGATCAAGAGACCACCATTTTCGATGCGACAGGCCTGTACATCCTGGATC
>JAQUXD010000140.1 GCA_028692535.1 Eubacteriales bacterium
TTGATATGCCGACGAAAAACGAAATCGTCAATAAGTTTTACAACGCGCTGCTTCCCGGAGGCTACTTTTTTATCGGCCACAGTGAATCCCTGTCCTCCTGCAAGCACAGTTTCAAATATGTCATGCCGTCCGTCTATCGAAAAGAAGGCTAAAGCATCAAGTTTCCACTTGATCTGCCGATATACTTAAGTAAGGAGGTATTGTGATATGGCAACAATCAAATCAATCGGCTCAGTAAATACCTTGAGCGCAAAGACCGGCATCGGCGGCCTGGTATCGGGCATGGATATCGATGAACTGGTTTTCAACATGACTGCCACCAGCAGAAGCAAAATCACCAAGCAGCAGCAAAAGATCCAGAAGCTGGAATGGAAGCAAACAGCCTACCGCTCCACGGCAAAAGCGCTCAAAGAATTTCAGAGCAAGTACCTGGATGTTTTGTCCCCCACCAACTTCAGAAGCTCAGGCTTTTTTAATACTGTAAAGGCATCGTCTTCCTCCGCCGCCGTTTCTGTGTCTTCTACGTCTTCCTCTGTGGAAGGGACCGTGATCATCGATTCCATTGCTCAGTTGGCGACAAAGCAGACAGCACGAAGCTCCGTTCCGGCCACAAAGGCCTTTTCAGGCACCTTATCCACCACCGATATGACCGCCCTTATGGCAGACATATCCGGCAAGACCATCGGCTTGCAGTTGGACGGATCTCTTAAAACCATTACTTTCGACAGCGCGTTTGCAGACAGTCTGGGCAGTGAGCCGACAGAAGCGGACTTTGCCGCGGCGCTTCAGACAGCGGTGGATAACGCTTTTTCAATAAAGGATGTCAATGACCGGGTGATCGATGTATCCGTTCATGAAGGAGTTCTGTCTTTCACGGCAGTGGGCTCCCAGCTCAGCGTCAAAGCCATCGGAGGAGATGAGGAGATTCTCTCGAATCTGGGGCTGGTCGCAGAGCAATCTAACTTTTTATCCTCAAGCAAGAGCGTCAAAGATCTGGGCTTCGCCACTGCGCTGGAGCCTCTTGATACCTTCAAATTCACCATCAATTCCGTGGCGTTTGAGTTCAGCGCGGACGATTCACTGTCCACTATAATGAATCGAGTCAACTCCAGCGATGCGAATGTGACACTTTCCTACTCTTCCATATCGGACAAATTCACACTGACGTCCAACACCACGGGGATCGGTGAAAACATCCTAATCGAAGAAACCGAAGGCAATCTGATGAGCGCTTTCGGCCTTACGGCGGATGCGGGAGCAGAGATGGAGTATGGGAAAAATGCTGTACTATACTACAACGGCACAAAGATCATCCGATCCTCCAACCGCTTCCAAATCGATGGGATCGACATTGAACTCATGAGTACGACCGAAATCGGCGCAGATCCCATCAACATTACGATGAAATCCGATTCGGGAGCTTTGGTCGAGCCGATCAAGCAGTTCGTAGAGGATTATAATGCGATGATCGATCTGATCAACGGTCTTGTGAAAGAAAAAGTCTATACCGACTATCCGCCCCTCACGGACGAGCAGAAGGAAGAAATGACGGACACACAGATCAAAAACTGGGAAGAAAAAGCGAAATCAGGGTTGCTGCGTGGCGACCAGGCATTGATCAGCATCGCATCGAAACTTCACACGGCAATCATCAGTCCTATCGAAGCCAGCGGCATTTCCTTGAACGAACTGGGAATCACTTCCGCCGGCTATACCGAGAACGGAAAGCTGAAAATAGACGAAGTGAAGCTGAATAAAGCTCTGGCAGAAAAGCCGTTTGAGATTCGCGAATTGTTTGCTTCGGATGACGGAATCGGCACAAAAGTCAACAACATCATAACGGACGCGATCCGAACCACAGGCCCGAAAGGCACCCGCGGAACCCTGACCGAAATCGCCGGGATCGATTTGACCACATCCGACACTGAAAACAATATTACAGATACCATTTCCAGAACAAACAAGACCATTGACAGCCTTACCACGCGCCTTACTAAAGAAGAAACAAGACTATGGCGTCAGTTCACGACTATGGAAACGGTTCTACAGCAGCTTAACACCCAAAGTTCAATCATCGCACAATTTTATACCGGCACAGGCCAGTAATGGCTCCAGGAGGGAATGATCATGCAGGAAGCAACCATCTATCAGCAATACAAAGCGCAGGCACTCGAAACGCTGACCAACGGAGAAATCGTGGTCAAACTGTTCGAAGAAGTCTCCAAGCAAGTAAGTATGTCCATTTTTCTTACGACTTCGGGGAATTCCTACCGAGCCTATAATTGTATCTCAAAAGCCCAGAAGCTCATTTCCGCTCTGGATAATTCTCTGAACATGCAATACGCGATCTCCATTGAACTGAGTGAAATGTATATGTTTCTGTATCATAAGCTTCCGGAGGCGGCCATTGCGAAAAATACCGGTCTGCTGAAGGAACTCCTGAAGATCATCGATGAGTTGAAAGTTACATTCCGGCAGGCGGATCGCATCGCGCGCGCCCAAAAATAACAGAGGAATCGCCATGTATTCGAAACCGGCAAGCGCCTATTTTGAACAAAAAACAAAACTGCTGATGCAGTGCATAGAAATCAGTGAAGAATTGTTTGGCTGCTTTGAATCGGAAGGAGACCTGCAGGCGATTCTTACTCAAAGAGGAAATGTCCTGTCGGAGCTGAAGAAGCTCGAAGAGACCTTGGGGCAGGAAGCCGCAAATTCCTGCTCCGACGCTCAAAAGGAGCAAATCGACCAGCAGGTAACACTTCTGCTGGCCATGGATCGGGACATTGCGAGATTGATCGCTTCAAGCAAAAAAATACTGCTTGAGGAAATCAAGGAAAACAAAAAAAGACAGCAGATCGCAAATTACGCAAATCCTTCCATCAAAAATGGTTCTTCCATTTCTTATTGAAGTTCAACAGATCTGACAACTTATATTTCCCCAGCGTGGCATCCTGCGCGACTGTCTCCTCTTTTACTGTCGCAACCTTCCGGTCGGCCAGGCTTCGTGTGGTGGAGAGCTTTCCTTCCAAATCACCGTCTTCCAGGTTCGTGCATGCGGCATAACCGGTCTCATAGCTCAAATAGTCCTTATCTTCGCACAGTAGGACCAAATTATTCAACGCCTGATTGGCTTCTTTCAGTTTCGTCTCAGCAAATAGAATCGCAAAAGAAGAAGTATCGTATTTACCGATGGTATCTGTTCTGCGGATATTGGTTGACAGGATCCCCGCCACATAGGTCAGGCAGGCTTCCCAAAGGCTTTTGTCGTCGTGCTTCTCCGGAGGCAGGGTTACTGTGATGATCGCCAGTGTCAAGGGATTCCCGTATCTCTGGCTTCTGAGCATTTCCTTTTCCGCCTGCTCGATGAATCCACTGCGGCTCAGCAATCCGGTGAGCGGATCGATACGCAGGATTGCTTTTCTGTACAGATCGTCCCGGTTTTCCTTCGGCATGGCCTGGGCCAGACACTTATATTTCAGTATGCTTGGCTTGAGATCTGTGTACCCGAGGCATACCTTCCAGCCGTTCTGTT
>JAQUXD010000141.1 GCA_028692535.1 Eubacteriales bacterium
TCGGTGGTGGGGATCAGTACGGTCACCGAGCAGGAAGCGGGAAGCTTTTTCGGCTTCGGAAATGGATACAAATACGACGCCCAGAGCATCGGGACCGGAGTCATCGTTCACGAGAGCGGATATATTCTGACCAATTCCCACGTGGTCAACGACGGAGATACCAAATCCCTTACCGTGAGCCTGTTTGACGGAAGCGATGTGGACGGGACAGTTCTTTGGAGCGATGCAAATCTGGATCTGGCTGTGGTGAAGGTCGAAGCCTCCGGTTTGGTGGCGGCGGAAATGGGCGACTCGGATGAAGTGAACATCGGCGCCTACGCGGCGGCCATCGGCAATCCTCTGGGCTTGGATTTTGAGCGAAGCATGTCCCAGGGCATCATCAGCGGGCTGAATCGCTCCATCGATGTGGGCAGCGGCTATGATTCTTCGGGAATGGAAGGACTGATGCAGACCGACGCCACCATTAATTCGGGCAACAGCGGCGGACCGCTGCTCAACAGCCGCGGCCAGGTGATCGGCATCAACACGGCCAAGGCAGCCAGCGGAGAAGGCATGGGCTTTGCGATACCCATCAACGTGGCCAAGCCCATCGTTGAGCAGATCATGGAAAACGGCACATTCACGAGGGCTTATATCGGAATCACCGGCGTCGGACTCGAGGAGCAAACCTACTATTCCGCAGAGGAACTGCTGGCAGAGTTCGGCACGAACGAGGGCATCTATGTAGCCTCTGTGCTGCCGGGCGGCGGCGCGGAAGCGGCCGGCCTTCTCGAAGGAGATGTGATCCTTCGGTTCCAGGATGAAGAGGTGGGGACGATGAATCGTCTCAACACGATGTTGGTAGCCTATCGTCCGGGAGATCAAGTCGAGTTGCTTGTCCTTCGAAACGGGGGCGAACAGACTTTTCGTGTAACGCTGACCGACGGAACTGCGGCGCAGTGAGCATGAAGATCACGATACTCTGTGTGGGCGCATTGAAGGAAGCCTACTGGCGCAACGCCGTGGCGGAATATACCAAACGGCTGAGCCGGTTCTGTACGCTGGAAATTCTGGAAGTTCCGGAAAAGAAATTGCCGGCGAATGCCGGCGCCGCAGAAGAACAGGCCGTTGTGGAAGCCGAAAGCAGGCGCCTGTGGGAGAAGCTTCCTTCTTCTCCGCAGACACTGGTGATCGCTCTGGACATTCTGGGGAAAGAGTTGTCTTCTACGGAATTGGCCGGTAAAATGTCTGATTGGACAGTCCAGGGAAAGAGCGAGCTGGTTTTTCTGATCGGCGGATCTTTGGGTCTTTCCCGTCTCTTGCTGGATCGGGCAGATTTCCGCTTATCTTTTTCTCCCATGACCTTTCCCCACCAGCTGATGCGGGTCCTTCTTCTGGAGCAGGTCTATCGGGCTTTCAAGATCAATCACAATCAGCCTTACCACAAATAAAAAAAAAGCCGTTTCAGTGTTGCACTGAAACGGCTTTTTCTATTGCAGCTTTTTTACGGCATCCAAGTACTTACCCAGCATGCCTATATTTACATAATAGTAAGAAAAATTATCTTTCTTCTGCACCCGGACCAACTCAGAAAAGATCAGCTTTTTAAGGTGCTGTGAGATGGTGGCCTGGGAGTATTCGAAAGCGCTGACGATATCTTTGTTGCAGACCGGCAGACGGTTGCGGTTGGCGTTGTAGATGTAGCGAAAGATCCGGACACGTGCCGGATGAGCCAAGGCGTCGGAAGCCTTTGCGATAAGCAGGATTTCTTCCTGGGGCCATTGATCGGATTCTTTTCTGATGCGCATGGAACTCCTTCTTTTGCTTTATTCATAAGTGTGCGAAAAAATTATAACGGAAATGCCGGAAAAAAGATAGTCTAAACTCAATGGATAGAGTATGCTTAATAAGGACAAATGTTTTGCATGAACTGCCCAATTATTTGCGGGAAACAGGAATTATGAAAAATAAGGATTATCAAATCGTGCTGCAAATGATTTTGCAGCAACTGGATGAAGGCGTCCACGTGGTAGATCCCGAAGGCAACAGTGTTATCTACAACAAAGCCATGGCGCAGCTGGAGAAAATGGACCGAAAAGATGTGTTGCGCAAGCCGTTTGCCGAGGTGTTTAAAAATCTGAAGTCGGAAAACAGCACCCTGCTGCAAGCGCTTGAGCACGGGAAGAGCACCTGGCGCCAGGAGCAGACCTATTTGAACAAGGACGGTCGTGAGATCACAACCGTCAACACGACGGTGCCTGTGCTGGACGGAGATCGGATGGTTGCCGCCGTGGAGATCGCAAAGAACATTACCGATATTCAGCGGATGAGCGATACGATCCTGGAACTGCGCAGGGAAATCGATGATCCCAAGAGATCCAAGCAGAAGCGGATCCGCAAATACAACTTTTCAAACCTGTTGGGACAAAACCGAGACTTTCTGGAAATGTTGGACTTGGCCCAGAAGGCAGCCCAAAGTCCTGCTTCCTGTATCATATACGGGGAAACAGGCACAGGCAAGGAGCTTGTCGCTCAAAGTATCCACTTCGACAGCGACAGAAAAGACAAGCCGTTTCTGGCTCAGAACTGCGCAGCGGTCCCGGCCAGTCTGCTGGAGGGAATCCTCTTTGGGACAGCGAAAGGGGGCTTTACGGGAGCGGTGGATCGGGCAGGGCTTTTTGAGCAGGCCGACGAAGGAACGCTGCTGTTGGACGAGATCAATTCCATGCCCCTGGAACTTCAGGGAAAGTTGCTTCGCGTATTGCAGGAGAACTATACCCGGCGCGTAGGAGGCACCAGGGACATTCCCCTTGACGTTCGCATTATCGCTACGATCAACGAGCCCGCGGAAGAGCTGTTGGCTTCCGGACTGCTCCGCAAGGACCTGTATTATCGGATCGCCGTGATCCAACTTTACATTCCGCCCTTGCGCAACCGACGGGACGACATCGTCCTCTTGGCAGAAAAGTTTACCGAGAAATACAACAAGAAATATGGAAAACAGGTATGGATGCTCTCTCAGCCCGCAAAAGATAAGCTGCTGTCTTATGATTATCCGGGCAATGTGCGGGAACTGGAAAACATCATCATGTCTGCGCTGTCCATGATGGATCCCGAGGAGCACGTGCTTCAGGACGAAGACCTGATCATCAATCGGCGCAAGGCGCTGCCGGCACAGGATGTGTTTACGCTGGGTGAAGGCGGGCTGGAAGAATATTTGGGACGAATCGAAAGGGAAATGATCGAAAACGCGTTGGTCACCAGCGGCGGAAACATTTCCAGAGCCGCTGACAGTCTTAAAATCAAAAGGCAAACGCTGCAGCATAAAATCAAAAAATATCGATAAAATGCAAATATTTTTGCTCTCAACGCAAATATATTTGCGTTTATGCCCATAAAAACCCCTATATCTGCTGTCTTTTTACGCAGCAAGACACTAAATGCATTTGGCATGCTTCTTGCTTTATTATATGGCAACGCGAATTGTTATTGATGGAAGTTGTGGATAAACGCTGAGCTTCTAGAAAGAAACGGAGGA
>JAQUXD010000142.1 GCA_028692535.1 Eubacteriales bacterium
ATAACGGATGGAACGAATGGGTCAGCAATGATAAAAGGAAAGATTGTGATCATGACTGAAAAGGAGAATCGATGACCTTCGAAACAGAACGATTGAACCTCAGACCATGGCGGGCGGAAGATGCGGAAGGCCTGTACGAATATGCAAAAGACCCAAGGGTGGGCCCCATTGCCGGATGGCCGGTCCATACGAGTGTGGAGGACAGCAGTGAAATCATCAAAAGCGTACTGGCCGTTCCGGAAACTTATGCAGTTTGTCTGAAGTCGGACGATCGAGCCATCGGCAGCATCGGTCTGATGATCGGAAGCAAGAGCAACATCGGCCTGCCCGAGGATGAGGCGGAGATCGGTTATTGGATCGGCGTACCCTTCTGGGGCCAGGGCTTGATCCCGGAAGCAGTGCGAACGATCATGCAGTATGCTTTCGAAACGCTGGAAATGAAGAAACTGTGGTGCGGCTATTTCGATGGAAATGTCAAATCAAAACGGGTACAGGAAAAGTGCGGCTTTGTCCATCACCACACGAAAGAGAACATGCCCTGGCCGTTGATGGGAGATGTGCGGACGGAGCATATTACTTGTATTACAAAGGAACAATGGAGGAGATAAAATGATGAATATGTACGGAAGCCACTTGTGTCCCGATGTGCGGGAGGCAATCGAGGTCCTGGAGGCGCAGGAGATCGAATTTCAGTTTTTGGATATCACCACAGATCTTTCGCATTTGAAAGCATTTCTTCAAATCAGGGATACGAGTCCGTTGTTTGATGCAGTAAGGGATGCGGGCGGCATCGGCATTCCCTGTTTCGAAAAAGAGAACGGTGAGATCACGCTGAATGTGGAAGACATCGTAAAATAATTTCAGCGCAGGCGTTGAGATGCTTTGCACCTTTGTCGAGCTGGTCGACGAAAAGCCGATCAAAAAGGAAGAAATCACAGCTGTTTGATCGCTATATTCAAAGCCAGCAATCCGAGTGCGATGAGTTGGAAAACGAGATCACGGGCGTAACATTGTTGCTGCGAACAAGAGATGAAAGCGCAAAATAAAGAAAGGGAAACATGGAACTCAAGATCATCAATCAGTTTTTCCCCGTTTGCAAGCTGAAGGACCTTTCCCAAGTCGACTGGGCCAGTCCTTTCTGCTTTCTTGGTAAAACCGATGAGGAGCTGTCTTTGGTATGCGAAACAGAATGCGTGCCATCCAACACCGTGGATCGGGAAGGCTACACAGTGATACAATAATACAAAACGCCGTATTGGTACGGCGTTTTGATATTGCTTCTGTATTTTTATTTTTCCCGAACAGGTATCCATACTTCGCTGTAAGCATATTCTTTCTTCTCCGGATCCATTCTCGTAAAAGAAAACGAGGGCACCGTAAGAAGCTCGTAATTGGATGAGGGCAGCCATTCGGAATAAACGCCTGCCATCGTATTCTGCAGCGAAAAAGGAAAAGGCCCTTCGGTGGGGAATACAGCCCAGGTACAGGGCTCTACCTGTATCTTGTCTAACTGATCGCTCACGTGCTTTTCCGTGGTCAGCACGCCGATCATGTGAGTCAAATACCCTTCTTCTTTTAAAAAGTTTTCATCCGCATCATAGGAAACATTGACGATCTCCTTGGGATCTATATTATGAAGCGTATGCATTTCTTCCCGCTGCTTGGCCGTAATGCTTTGCGCCAGCTTCACGATTTCGTTGTTCACACCTTCAAATTGCATCGGAACGCGCTTACTAACGCCTGCGAAACAAAACGCCGGCTTCTTTTCGATTCTGAACTCCATTGAATTTCCTCCATTTACAGTAATCACAAATGATAATTTTCGGAATGTTTTGCCTGCGCCGTTTTGCTTGACTTCCGAGGGCAGAAATCCACTCCATTCTTTGAATGCGCGAGTGAATCCATCCACGGACTGGTATGCGTACTTGAATGCAACCTCGGTGACGGTCTCGCCCAGCAGCAGATCCATGCCTGCTTCCGACAACCTTCGATTCCTGATGTATTCACTGAGGCGCATCCCGGCCAGGTAGAAGAATACCTTTCGAAAATGATAATCGGAAACACCGGCATACTCCGACAGAGATTCAAGTGCAATTTCTTCTGTCAAATGCGTTTCGATGTAATCCATCACCTGATTCAATTCTTTTAACATGGCTGAGCTCCTCCCTATGCGCTTATGATAGCAAAGAAAGGACCGCCTGGCTCGACAAAACAGTGCAAAAAAAGTCGATTCATGAAAAAAGTAGGTGAAAAAACTTGCAATATTACTTAAATAGTGTATAATTACACCAACAATGCAAGGAGGTCTGTTTTGAACAGAGGCGAATTTATTAGCACAGTTGATTCGAAACTGAAAATGATCCGGAACGAATTCGATTATACGCAGGATAAAATGGCAGAGATCATCGGGGTATCCAAGAAGACGCTCATCCAGATCGAAAAGCAAAGAGGAAGTCTGGGCTGGACGGGTGCCGTTTGCGTTTGTCTGGTATTTAAAGACAGCGAGATCCTGCAAATGGCGTTCGGCGGCGATCCACAGGATATCATTCGATCCCTTGCTTTTGACAACTATGAAGAGGGCGGCCAAAATACGATGGGCGGCAAGATCTGGTGGCGAGACCAGAAGGGTGATAAGCACTACAGGGTGCAGCAAAATTTGATCAGCCAACACTACAGGATTCTGGATGGGGAAAACCGAAGAATCTGTTTTTCCTTTGATATAGAGTATATCAATAAGCGGTTCAAAGAGCTTTCAGACCTAGAAAATATCAACGGGAGGCAGGAAAAATGAATAAATGGAAACAATCGATCCTAAAAATAGCAAAGGATTCGGGAGAGGCTTTTCAGACTTTTCCCGCAACGATGATCTGTGCAGTAGCTTTTGCGCTGGTCACTATCGTCAGGATCCAGTTGGATTGGCCGCAGCAGGAACCCTATAATTTCCTGTTCAACTGCCTGCACTGGTCCTTTGCTTTGGGCGCCATTGTCAGTCTGGCTTTGATCACAGCCGCTCAGAGCCGCATCAATACGAAAAAAGCATTTCTCTACGCCAACATCGCCGGGCTGGCGGCAGTCGCAGCCACCTTTGTCGGTCTTTACTACTTCGGGGCAGGCGACCCGATATTGACGGGAGCTCGCTATCTGGTCGTTTCCAACATCGCCGCCGCCCGCGTGACAGCGGTTATGGTGGTGAGCCTGTTGGCGTTTATCGTGATTGCCGGACGTCCGAAAGAACAGTCGGATTTTGCCAAATCCTTTTTTATGACACACAAAGCGTTCTTTATCGCCTTGATCTACGGAGGCGTGATCCTGGCGGGCACCACCGGTGTGGCCGGCGCTGTGGAAGCATTGCTCTACAATGATATGAGCAGTAAAGCCTACATGTATATCAGCACGCTGGTCGGATTGGTGGCTTTTACGATATTCGTGGGATATTTCCCGGACTTTCGCAAAGGAGAAGTTGACGAGCATCGTGAAACGGCGCAGAAGCAACCCAGGTTCATT
>JAQUXD010000026.1 GCA_028692535.1 Eubacteriales bacterium
GTCATTTTTGTCACAGCGTATCTGCATGGATAATCAAATTGAATCCCCCCGCCTGATAAAGATTTCAAGATTCGATTGGGGAGCGTCAGGGCCTCGCGTGTGCGAAAAAATCCCTAAATGAAAATCCTGTGATGCTGTTTTACCTCTTGGGTGTGTAGGGAAAAAAGAGTGCATTTACAATAATGCAAGGTATAAGACTGTGCCAAGAGCCTGTTCATGTACACATTATCTGGTTTTGGCGGTGAGGCTGTGCTTGATATGATAAACATTGATGGGAAAGAATATCGTTTAATTGAAACCGTTTCATCGTTGGATACTGGTGAAACGCAAATTCTGTGTGCTGATAAAGACGGGGAACATTTTGTTGTTTCACAGGATTTATGGGATTCATTTCAGAAGACACAACCTACAACGGCCGTCCATGGAAAGAGCTCAACGCAGGAGAAAATATCTCTGTTTCTTTCTATGTTCCATGGCCGGGAGGATGTTTATGCTAAACGGTATTATAATTTCAAATCACAGAAGTCAGGATACGTTCCTGCTTGTCAAAACGAATGGGCACCTGGTCTTTGTGATAAGCAAAAAAACAGATGCATAGACTGTCCTAACCGTTCATTTGTACCACTCTCTCCGGATACCATCCGTCAGCACCTTGTGGGGCATGATATCTACTTTCGTGATGTTGCGGGTATTTATCCTTTGCTTCCGGATGATACAACATGGCTCCTCTGCGCCGACTTCGATGATGAGAACTGGCAGGCTGACGTGACTGTGTTTCGGAAGGTTGCCGAAGAGATAGGCCTAACTCCGGCTGTGGAGCGTTCCCGTTCCGGGAGCGGGGCTCATGTGTGGTTCTTCTTTGAAGAACCCGTTGCTGCCGAGTCTGCGAGAAAACTCGGCAGTGGATTGCTTACACGTGCAATGGATCGTCGCCATGAACTGAATTTTAAATCATATGACAGGTTGTTTCCAAGTCAGGACACTCTGCCAAAGGGCGGGTTCGGGAACCTGATTGCTCTCCCTTTCCAGGGGCAGGTACAGAAAAGCGGAAACAGTCTCTTTGTGAATGAGCAGTTTGTTCCGTATGCTGATCAATGGGCATTTCTTTCTGGACTGCCAAAAATAACAACAGTGGAGCTTGAACGGTGCATTTTCACATTGTGCCAGCAGAGCGATATCGGTGTTCTGGCGGAAAGCGCAGAACCGAAGCCCTGGGAGAAAAAACACATCCCAAGGGAAAAGCTTATGTCAGCAGATTTTCCGCCTATAGTTAACTTTACAACGGGGAAAATGCTGTACATAGAAAAAGCAGGATTTTCTCAAAAAACCTTAAACCGAATCAAACGCTTTGCCGCTTTTCGCAATCCTGATTTCTACAAATCTCAGGCGATGAGGCTCCCCATATATGACAAGCCTCGTGTAATTGACTGTGGGGAAGAAACTGCCGAATATCTCATCTTACCCCGCGGCTGTATTAGTGATTTGATTGAATTGCTGGACAGCATTGACGTTGGATATGTTGTTAATGATAGGCGCAATACAGGGAACAGCATTGCTGTACTTTTTAATGGTGAACTTCGACCCGAGCAAGCACCCGCGGCAGAGGCCTTGCTCCGTCATGATATGGGAGTATTGTCTGCAACAACAGCCTTCGGTAAAACGGTAATCGGTGCTTATCTGATTGGAGAGAGAAAAACAAACACGTTGATTCTTGTTCATTCAAGCGCACTGCTTGCACAATGGAAATCGGCTTTAGAGCAATTTCTTGTTATTGACGAGGAACTCCCGGAGCAGCCAAAAAAACGTGGCCGCAAAAAGAAACTGTCATTAATCGGGCAACTTGGCGCCGGGAAAAATACGATTGGCGGTATAGTGGATATAGCCATTATGCAGTCGCTGTTTGAAAACAAGGATAAGGATATTAAGGAATTTGTAGAAAACTACGGCATGGTCATTTGCGATGAATGTCATCATGTAGCGGCATTCTCGTTTGAGAAGGTTTTGAAGGCTGTGAATTCCAAATATGTTTACGGTCTTTCCGCAACACCGACGCGGCAGGATGGGCATCATCCCATTATTTTTATGCAGTGTGGACCTATCCGTTATCTTGTTGACGCGAAAAGCCAGGCAGAAAAGCGGGAATTCTCTCATTACATTATTCCCAGACTTACAAAGCTGAGGCTTCCGGACGCAGATGGAATTCAAAGCGTATATACCGGGTTGATTCAAAACGAAATGCGAAATGCGCAAATCGTTAAAGATGCCATTGCGGCAATTGCTGACGGCAGGTCTCCAATCATTTTGACAGAACGCAAAGAACACGCAGAAAGTCTGGCTGCTTCACTGCAGGAGAAAGCGGATCATGTAATACTGCTGCTGGGAAGTGATTCACAGAAAGAAAAACGTGAAAAATTCAGCTTATTGAAGAATGTTGCAGCCTATGAATCTCTTATCATTATTGCTACCGGCAAATATATAGGCGAAGGTTTTGATGAACCACGACTGGATACGCTTCTGCTTGCGATGCCGATTTCCTGGAAGGGCACTCTGGCGCAGTATGTCGGACGTCTTCATCGAAATTATGATGGCAAGCGCGATGTCAGAGTTTACGATTATGTTGATATTCATGTTCCAATGCTGGAGCGCATGTATCAGAAACGGCTTCGAGGATATGCCGAGCTCGGTTATCAGACTATGAGCGGAGATAACGATGCTACTCTGGGCTTGATTTATACCGGCGAGAATTATAACGAGTCATTTCGTTCTGATATTATGTCGGGTGGCAGAAACATTACGGTAGTTGTCCCGACAATCAGTAAACGCTGTATTGCCGGTTTTCTGAAAATGCTTCCGTGCACTTTGCAAAAAAGCAATTGCGTAATCGTCACGCGGCCGCCGGAGGATTATAAGCTTGAACAGCAGTCAAATATTGCTGCAACGATGAAGATGTTTGAGAACTTAGGTGTCACTGTAGTTGAGAAAAGTGGAATCTCGCAGAAGTTTGCTGTTGTAGATTCAAGCATAGTATGGTACGGCAATATCAACTATCTGTCTTTCGTAAAAGTGGAAGATATTGCACTTCGATTGGAAAGTCCGGAGCTGGCCGGTGAGCTTATTGATCAACTGCAATTGCAGGCAAGTGTGCAGTTTGAAGCATAGAATCGTGTATTGTGGCCAGTGACCGCTTAGGGTGCTTGGTCATTTGCGTCCTTTCTGTCCCGGCATTCAGCGGCTGAAATCGCCACACAGGGAAAAATGCACCACCTCGCAGAAAAGTGGTGCATTGTATCAAGTAACGTTACCTTTGCCAAACAATTGCAAGGCCTTCAGGGATTCCCTGAAGGCCTTTTCCGTTGCCAATATAGTTAATAATTCAACTATAATTCAACTTTCATTGTAAAACATACTTATGTAAAGGGTTTAGCCACACTATAATAATTATTTAATATATTCTCTACTCTATCCTTTTGTAATGGTATTGCCCTTTAACATTTTCGTTATAGTACCCTCCGATGGAGTTTGCATATATTAGGTCTTCATAGACATAGTAAGGTACTTCATAATATATATAGATAGATCCACTTTCTAAAAATTTGACGACAAGAACTTCTTCTTCATCACAATATCCAACTGACTCAAAACATGTTGAGCTCACTGGTTCCAGGTAATCGGAGTATTCGTATGTTTCGGATGCTATATACTCATCTTCCTCAAGAGAATCTGCAAGAATTATATCTCCATCAAATATGTTTTCTGCTTCGTTGTCTTGCGAATCAGAGGCACTGCAAGAAGACATTAGCGATAAAGTTATTAAGGTAATCCAAATTACAAATCTCTTACGCATTATTAGCCTCTTTCATTGCCTGTATAGCGTGTATGTACTGCCATCTTTATAGCAGTATACGTTCATCGTATCTTCATCTAGGACTTGGAATCTGAATTGCTTTATGCTGCCATTTGTATAGTATATTCCGTCTTTGATTTCATAATAGCCCTGAGTGTCCTTATAGGGCAAAGTAAAGGATGCATGCATATTTTCATCAAATAGTATGTACATCGGTCCGTTTTCCCATTTATCCTTGAGGAAATTCAACGCAATTATCTGAGTGCTTACCAATACTTCCTTGGTATCTTCAAATTCAATCAATTTGACTAAATCATCATAAGTTCCATGTGGGGAATATCCCATGCTTTTTAGATCGAGTAACAGTAAATAATTTTTACTTTCTTTATAGTCTTTTATAGGGAGAAAATGGTTCCTTGCTTCAGTGAAATCTCCTTCTCGATAGACTCTTTGTCCTTTGGAGTACATTCTTTGTGTCAATGTATCAATCAAGGGTTTATTTGCATCTATTTTTTTCAGCACAAAGTATGCTAATGGATATTCTTCTTCTTCCATCAAGACTCCTGCTTTTACATATGTGTATTGCTCTGAGAAGATATGAGAAGCAACAAACAGGTTGTCGTAATATTGCTTTGAAGATTTATAGTTTTGATTTTCCATAGCAGTGACTGCATTAAAGTAGTTAAATCCAACGTAGACAATGACAAGTACTATCAACAATAATAATACTGAAAGAATTGGTCTGCGAAATAGAATCGGGAATTTCCTTCTTAGATAGTCATACTGATGCCTTTTTTGCTCATCCTGCGATGAATCACTTTGATTAGGCTCTGAGCGTGTTGGAATGGCTTCTGTTGGTTGGTCGGTCATAGCCAAAGTGTTTGATGATAGCGTGGTATCCGTTAGCATTTTTTGACTATCGGGATTAGCATCAATGTGCTCTTGAGCACTTTCGCTTGATTCCTGTTCGATAATTGAGATTAATATTTTGTATGTAACGTAAGCAACAAGTATAAGAGCAGTTATTGATGCCGTTATATAAATTGCAAGATTCACCGAACTGAATTTATCGCTTTGATTCAATAGTGGGATAAGATTATTAACAATAACTGAAGCAACAGCACATATTGCAACAATAGTCTTCCCTTTTTCCTTTGATACCGGTGATCTACGTATCAATCGATAGATGATAACAAAGATAAAGAAAAATAGGCTTTGACCCAATCCATATGCAAAATACACAAGAAACATATTCCCAATCATGGCTTACCTCAATTAATCATTGATTAACAAATGATATAAAAAATTCCATAATTTATTATACATACCATACACCCGTATGGACATAAGTGCAAGATTTACAATGTACTTTCCGTTTTAATGTGGTATGTCAAACAGGTCCGATCCGGCCGGGTATGCTGCATAATGTCCGTTCTCTGCCATGGCCAGAACATACAGAGCCGTATTTGCTGCCTTTACATCATTGGATGCGCCGGGGAGATAGCCGGTCGCCCTGGACCCCGCGGCTTCGACCCGTACAAACTGCTGGTGCAGGTACCACATCGCATCTTCCATGGCAATGTTTTTTAGTATCGATCGCTGGGTGTCGCTGAGCCCCGAAGGGGTGGCGGAGGACAGATCCCGGTATTGCAATATGGGATAGGTTCCAAATCCGCTGTCAACGGGTGCTCCTGTGCTGGTGTTGATGCCGGCTGCGACTTCGATGACGCTGTGGATCAGTTTTCTTTCTTCCGAAATAGAAGGCAAATACTGTTGACCGGACAGATCGCTCCCTTTGGCTCTGTACCATTTGCCGGCTGCATTTGCATAGGTTTTTCCTGCCAGCTGATCCCAATTGCCGTCTCCGTCGATATCCCAACGGTAGTAATAGTCAGCAGTAAGTCCCGCTCCGGGCACGACAGCTTTGAATGTCGCTAAATGTCCGTTGTAGGAATAGTGAGGCTGGTTTGCGTCGGTGATGTCGGCCGGCACCGTCAGAACGACCGGCGGGCCGATCGCAAAAGTCTCATTGCTTCCTGATAAACCTGCCGCAATCAAAAATACAAGTATGCCGAGAACGGATAGTACTTGCCTTCGCATTCGTTTCATTTCAACACCTCTGTCGCGCTTGAACAGGCTGCCTGCTTTGTTGGATTTTTGTGGATCCTCTGACTATATCATACACCAATCCGTGCTGGTTCAACCAGTATTTTTCACATTGCCTTGACAATTGATCCGCTGTGCCATAAGATATGAGTGAGGTCTCATTCAGGAGGTGAAGCACATGCCGAAAAAAGAATCGATCAGAAAGGCAGCAGTAAAAATAATAGCCGACGAAGGTTTTTTTTCGGCGACCACCGACAAAATCGCCAAAGAAGCAGGATTCGCGGTGGGTACGATCTATAATTACTTCTCGAACAAAGAAGATATTCTAAAATATATCCTTGATGTGGAATATCAGAAAAGATATGAATTCTATCAAAGAGTCAAAGACAGTCAGAAGGATCCACTGTTAAAAATCAAAGAACTGTTGGATTTTCATTTTACCGAGATCCAAAAGGAGCCCGAAATCATCAGAATCGTTTTGGCTGAAAAGGGCACCGCCAGCCGGAGCAAATTGATGCCCTTGGAAAAATACACGAAGCTGTCTGCTATTTTTTCGGAAATTTTCATCGAAGGGATGGAGGAAGATTACTTCAGGCAATGCGACCCGAAGATCCTGTCCATCGTGATTTTCGGCTTTCTGGAAGCCGTCATGAGCGAGTTTTTGATAACCAAAGATGCTCATTTGTTGAATCGCAGCACGGAGGAATTGATCGGATTGCTGCGGACAGGGTTAATGAAGTGAGGGATATTTTTTTGAGCAAATATGAGTGAGGTCTCATTCATATTTCTCTCTGGAGGAGCGTTTTATGCGAAAAAAAACCGTGATCAAATTCGTCGGAGCAATGACAGTTTTATTGATGCTGTTCTTTTTAGTCACCGGCAGAGAACAAGCTACAGGCGTTGAGCAGGAAAGCGTCGACTCTCTGGGTATTCCGGTTGAGGTGCATCTGGTGAAAAGCGGCGATATTCGCGAATCGCTGAACTCTATGGGCACAGTGAAAAGCAAAAATCAGGCGGAGCTTTCCTTTCAATCGCCCGGGATCATTCGGACAATATTTGTGGCCGAGGGGGATGCGTTGCTCGAAGGCCAATTGATCGCCGAGCTGAATACAGAAGACCTTGTTGCAAGGCGCGAGGTCGCGCAGCAAAAAGTAGCCGGAGCCAAGCTGAATGCTGACTATTTGAAAGATCAGGCGGATAAATTCCGGATGCTGTATAACGAAGGAGCGGTTTCCCATCAACAGCTGTTGGATGCGGAATATAAATATCAATCGGCAGTGGTGGCGTATCAGGAGACTCTGGCTGTCATCAATGAAATAGAAATTTCGATAGGCAGAGCGCGTATTTACGCGCCCTATTCCGGAAGCGTCAGAACGTTATATGGACAAGCGGGCGAAATGGTTCAGCCGGGACAGGCCGTCTGTTCTGTTTCAGAAACGGATGATTTGATCGTAGAAACGGCGGTCATTGAAAAAGATTTGCCCGCAGTGGCCGTCGGGTCCCGCGTTATGCTTCAAATTCCGGGAGCGGGCGAGACGGAGTCTGTGGAAGGGACCGTGTCCGCGATCGCTCCATTCTTACATCCTCAAACACGCACAGCGAATGTTGAAATCATGATCCCGTCCGGGTACGAGTACCTGTTGCCCAACATGAGTGTGAGCGTGGCTCTCATTAAAGGCGAAAAAACTGACGTGATCGTTGTCCCTGCGCAAGCGCTGACAGAACGCTCCGAGGGAACGGTGGTGTATGTGTATCAAGAAGGGGCGGCACAGATCAGAGAGGTAAAGGTCGGTTTAAACAACGGATTATTGGCCGAAATCATCGAGGGTGTCAAAATTGGAGAGCAAGTGATCCTTGCCGTTCCCATGAACTTGGAAAACGGAGACAAAGTATTTGCCTACAAAGGAGTTGAAGCGGATTGAACTGGACGAAATTTTCCATAAAAAACAAATATACTATTTTTGCGCTGATCATCAGCGTCATATTCCTCGGGATCTATGCGAAGAACACCTTGAACGTCCAATTGATGCCGGATACAGCACCCCCCTCTGTCAGCGTCATGACAAACTATCCGGGCGCTTCGGCCCAGGATGTCGGGGAAAATGTTACCGAAATCCTGGAAGAGGAAATTTCTTTAGTGGATGGCGTAAAAAAGGTAAAATCGACTTCTCAGAGCGATTTATCTCTGATCAAAGTCGAATTTTATTATGCGATCAATGTCGATGAAGCAGCGATGGATATTGAAAATGCTGTCGCAAGAGTGGCGAGTAAACTGCCTGTTATGGCCCAAAAGCCCCAAGTTGTCAAATTCAGCACTTCTGACAAGCCGATCCTGACGCTGGCGCTTGAGAGCGACAAGATGACGCTGACGGAAATCAGGGCGCTGGCTGACAATGAGCTGAAAAATAAATTTCAACAAATAGAGTCCGTGGCTGCTGTCGATGTCTTTGGCGGCCACGAAAAGCAAATCAATGTGTATCTTAACAAGAACGACATCGTGGCATACAATATCACCTCGCAAATGGTCAGCAATGCGTTGGCTCAATATAATGTGGCTGCATCAGCAGGCAGAGTTACGGAAATCACCGGCGAAAGCCTGATACGGATCGACGAAAAGTTCGCGACTTTGCATGATCTGGACCATTTGATCCTATCCGAATTGAACGGACAGACTATTTTTCTGAAGGATATTGCGACTATCGAGGAAAGCGAGAGCGAGCAAAGAAGCCTTTTCAAGGTCAACGGCGAAGAAGCTATTTCCATGCAAATCATTAAAAAGAGTGATGCCAATACGGTAGAGACCGCGGAAGCGGTGTTGGAACAAATAAGTTCTCTGGAGACGAAGTATCCCGGCATCCGCCTTACTGTAGCAAACAATGATGCAGTGTTTACAAACCAGGTCATGAACAATATGACAAGCAGTATGATGGCGGCTGTTTTTATGACATTTTTGATTTTGATGCTGTTCATCAGCAGCATGAATGAATCCATTATCGTAGCCTTGTCGATGCCTTTGTCATTTCTGAGTTCCCTTGGTCTGATGAAAGTCTTTGCGCTTCCTTTGGATATGATCACGTTGTCCGCGCTGATTCTAAGCATGGGTTTTGTCGTGGATAATTCCATAGTGGTCGTGGAAAATATCATGAGACATCATAACGATTTGCATAAAGACATGAAAAGCGCTGCGATAGAGGGCACACAGGAAATCATGCTGTCCATTCTTGCGGGAACCGGAACGACGTTGATCGTGCTGATCCCGCTGTTGTTTATCGAAAGCTTTATCGGTAAAGTATTCGGTCCTCTGGCCAAAACGATGATTTTTACGCTTACGGCATCCTATGTCGTTGCCGTAACGGTCGTGCCGCTATTATTGATCCTTTGGCAAAAGGGAACATTGCTAAAGAGGGCGGACTATTATTTGAGCAAATATATGGCAACGCCGTTCCATCGTGCCCTGAACGTCGTCAAGGGGTTTTATCTCGCAGTTCTGAAAGCGTCTTTGACGCGCAAAAAAACAGTTCTTTCGAGCAGTCTTATTCTGCTGTTGGTCAGTGTCATACTCTTTGTGAATATCGGGTTGGAGGTATTTCCCAGAATCGATTCCGGAACATTTACGATTTCAGTGGAAGCGGATCCATCCTATAACTTGCAGCAGACGAACGCGATCCTGATAGATATTGAAACGCTGCTGAAAAATGAACCGGAAGTCGTCATAAGCAGTGTACAGGCAGGCTATGAGCCCGGCGGACATTTCCTGGGAGAAACAGGCGCCTTAGGGGTTAACCAAGGCTACTTTACGGTTACCTTGACATCTCGCAAGGATAGAGCAGAAACGATCTGGCAAATCGAAGAACGGTTGAGAAATAAAATCAATCAAATACCCGGCATACGTTCCTTGGTGATCAAAGAATCCGGTAGCACAGCAGTGGCTTCCACCGTGGCGCCGATCGATTTACGGATCAGCGGCTCCAATCAAGAGGTGCTCGATTATATCGCCAGCGACTTGGAAGGGAGAATAAAGCTCATTCCCGGAACGATCAATATTTATCGAAGCTGGCACAGTTCAAACCCTGAAGTTAGATTACATCTAAACGATCGCCGGTTGGCCGAACTGGGATTGACGCCCCAGATCGTCGCCAATCAGCTGTTTATGGATTTGCAGGGCAAAGAGGTGGGCAATCTGGATTTGGGTGAAAACAGGCAAGCTGCCATCGTCGTGCGCTACGAGGCCGAAGGGAGAAACAGCTTGAGCGATTTGCTGGAGGCAACTGTCATTTCGCCCAAAGGAATCAAGGTCCCTTTGCGGGAGCTTGGGGAAATCAGTGTGGAAGAGCGTCCAAACCTGGTCACGCGTGAAAATATGGAATACACGCTTGATATTTTCGGATTTACACAAGACCGGGCCTTCAGCCATGTGATCCGTGAGATCCAAACCCTGATTGACGAAACACCTCTGCCGGAGGGCTATGCGGTCACCATTGCCGGCGAGCAAACGGATCTGATGGATTCCGTGGGGAATTTGCGATTCTCGCTGGTTCTAGCGGTCATTTTTGTTTATCTTCTCCTTCTCAGCCAATTCAAATCCTTCGTTCATCCACTCACCATCATGGCAGCGATCCCCTTGATGTTGATCGGAGTAGCCCTGGCGTTGCTGTTGACCGGCAAGTATGTTTCCATGCCGGTGTTGTTGGCGTTTATCCTATTGGCCGGAACTGTTGTCAACAACGCTATTTTGCTGGTCGATTTTATTGTTACGCAAAGAAAATCGGGCAGGAGTGGCGACGAGGCGATCCTGGATGCAGTTCGCTTACGATTTCGGCCGATCATGATGACCGCATTGTCTGACATCGCCGGTATGATGCCGCTGGCTTTGGAATTTGCCTTAGGCTCTGAAAAATTATCGCCCTTATCCATAAGCATTATCGGAGGGATCAGCGCATCAACGTTTTTGACCTTGATCATCATACCGGTTTTGTTTTCCTCCATCGAGGAAGCAGGCGAAAAAATACGCAAGAAGATACGAACGGCCCGCAACGGATCCGAAGACTCCATTCCGGTGCCAATTTTACCGCCTCCTGTGATATAATCGATCTAATCAAAAGCAAAGGAGAATGACTCAAATGAAAAGCCTGTTCACCGAATACAAAATCAAAAACCTTACCCTGAAAAACCGCATCGTCATGCCGCCCATGTGCATGTACGTGGCGCCGGAAACGGGCATGGCGACGGACTGGCACATACTGCACTATGCCACCCGGGCGGTAGGCGGCGCGGGACTCATCGTGATCGAGGCCACCGCCGTGTCCCCGGAAGGCCGGCTTTCGTCCAACGATCTTGGGATCTGGGAGGATGCCCATATCCCTGGGCTGGCTGCCATCGTGAAAGCTGTTCACGACAACGGCGCCAAGATCGGCATTCAGCTGAACCACGGAGGCCGGAAATGCGAGGCAGAGGGAATGGACGTCGAGGCGCCTTCCGCTATTCCTTACGACGAAAATTTTCCGATGCCCAAAGCGATGACAAAAGAGGACATTGCAGAAACAGTGGGAGAATTCAAAAGGGCTGCCCTTCGGGCCGAAAGGGCGGGCTTTGACCTGATCCAGATCCACGCAGCCCACGGCTATCTGCTCAACGAATTCCTTTCTCCCTTGACCAACCGGCGGCAGGACGAATATGGCGGCAGTTGCGAGAACCGGGTCCGGTTTCTCGGAGAATTGCTGGATGCGGTCCGATCTGTATGGCCGCCGGAAAAACCCATCGAAGTCCGGATCACTGCAGAAGACTACGGAGAAGGCGGAAATCGGGCGGAGGATCTGGCGGTCATGCTGAATCTCGTCAAGGATAAAGGGATCGATTCAGTGAACGTGAGCACCGGCGGACTCATCAATGTGGTTCCGAAGGCTTTTCCCGGCTATCAGGTGCCTCACGCAGAGGTGATCCGGACAATGACGGGCCTTCCGGTGGTGGCCGGCGGACTGCTCACCGATCCCGTCGAGGCGAACCGCATTGTGGAAGAGGGCAGGGCGGATCAAGTTTTTCTGGGACGTGAACTGCTGCGGAATCCCTACTGGCCGCTCCATGCAGCCCGGGCGCTGGGCGCGGATGTGGAATGGCCGGAGCCCTACAGAAGAGCAGACCGTAAGAAATAGCTGAAAGCAAAGGAGTAAAACAATGGCGATCATACGCGAAATGGATGCAATCAAGAGTAATGTAATGAACGACTCTACTGTAAGAGATGCTTCGATCAAGGTTCTGATCGGCCCCGAAGAGGGTTGGGACAGCCATGTGATGAGAGGTGTTGAAATCGGAGAAGGAGGCTATTCTCCTCTGCACAACCACCCCTGGCCCCATATCAACTATATCATCGAAGGCGAGGGAAGCCTGCTGATCAATGGGAAAGAAAATCCCATCAAAAAAGGGTCGGTGGCGTGTATCCCGCCGGGAGAAACCCATCAGTTTAAAAACACCGGAAAAGAAAAGCTGGTACTGATCTGTATCGTTCCGAAGGAAGGGCATAAATAAGTAGACAAACACAATATTATAGTGTATAAATAGGGGTTGCCTATAACAAAGACACACAAATTTGAAAGGAAATCAATGAAGAATCTATTTTTCAGCAACCCCACATTATCGACAGAAGTGCAGCAGGCCGTTACGGAGATGGGCTTTGAAGAAGCCACTCCCATCCAGGCCCGCGCCATACCTTATATTCTCGCCG
Organism: Eubacteriales bacterium; assembly: GCA_028692535.1. Taxonomy (GTDB): domain Bacteria; phylum Bacillota; class Clostridia; order Peptostreptococcales; family Anaerovoracaceae; genus UBA10908. The sequence continues at coordinate 12,669 of JAQUXD010000026.1, forward strand.
GACGGGATATCATCGGCCAGGCCATGACCGGCACAGGCAAGACCTGCGCCTACGGCATTCCTGCCGTGGATATGATCGATGAAAGCCTGTCCGGTATCCAGGTGCTGATCCTTTGTCCTACCCGGGAGCTTGCCGTTCAGGTGGCCGAAGAACTTCAGGCCGTCAGCCGATTCAAGAAAAACGTCAGAGTCCTGCCGATCTACGGCGGCCAGTCCATCGACCATCAGATCATGGCGTTGAAGCGGAAGCCTCAAATCATCGTAGGCACACCCGGCAGAGTCATGGACCATATGCGAAGGCATACGCTCAAGTTGGCGAATCTCAAAATGCTGATCCTGGACGAAGCTGACGAAATGCTCAACATGGGTTTCCGCGAGGATATCGACGTGATCCTGCCGGATCTTCCCGAAGAGCGGCAGACCTTGCTGTTTTCCGCGACGATGTCACCGGAGATCAAGGAGATCACGAAGCTGTATCTTCGGGATCCGGAGTACATCCTGACGATCCACAAAGAGCTGACGATCCCCAATATTGAGCAGTATTACATCGAGGTGCGGGATTCTTCCAAACTGGAACTCCTGTGCCGCCTGATCGACGCCAAGGATATCCGGTTGGGGCTGGTGTTTTGCAATACCAAAAAACGGGTCGACGAGTTGACCCTGTCGCTCCAGGGCAGGGGATATTCCGCCGAGGCGCTTCACGGAGACATGAAGCAGTCCGAGCGAACGCGCGTAATGACCAAATTCAAACAGGAGAAGATCGACATTCTCGTTGCCACGGATGTGGCGGCCCGGGGGATCGACGTCAACAATATCGAAGCAGTCTTCAACTACGATATTCCCTCCGACGAAGAATACTACGTTCACCGGATCGGACGGACGGCCCGGGCCGGGAAGAAAGGGGTATCGTACTCCTTCGTCTTCGGGCGCGACATGTATCGGCTTCGGGAGATCCAGAAGTATACCAAAACCACCATTCTGCCCATGCAACCACCGAAAATAGCAGACATCGAAGAGGTAAAGCTGGATGCCGCGGTCAAGCGCGTCGTGACGATGCTGGAGGCCGGGGGGTATGCGAAGTACGACCGGGTGATCGAAAAAGTCCTGATCGAAGCTCCGGAGGCAACCACCTTGGATGTGGCGTCGGTGCTGTTCAAGATGGCCTTTGGCGAGTTGGACCGAAGCTACGAAAAGACAGACTTCGATGATCCGAAGGGGAAGGGTTTCAGCGTCCCCAAGGGAAAGAACTATGGCAAGTCGAAGGGCAAGAGCTACGGCGGCGCGAAGCGGAAAGACTTTTCGTATAAAGACAAGAAATCCTTTACCGATAAAACAGGCAAGTCGAAGAAATCCGGCAAAAGGACCTCGGCCAAATAGTGAAAAGCCCTCAGTCAAATAACGAAATACCCTCAGTCATTTGACTGAGGGTATTCTTTTACTGCCAAAGCTTAGTCTAGATTCAGTTTCCGCTTGAGCAGGTAGATGGTCCCGGCTGCGAAGAGGGCTGTGAATCCCATCTGGAACAGGGTGCCGAGCTCCAGCGCGGTGATAAAGCTGTCCAAGTTGGTGATGATATTCTTCGCGCCGCATTCCGTGGTCATAGCCCCCGGCCCGCCGATGGCGAAGTTCGCATCCCAGCCGATGGCATCCACCACCAGCGCCTCCAACCAGGTGAACAGGAAGAAAGAGAGGATCCCTGCGGGTATCCGAAACCGGTTCAGCTGCTTCAGATGGGCGATGGAGCAAGCCAGGAACAACTTGGCTGCTTCCTTGAGGATCAGGGCCACGAGGAACAGGATCAGTAGAAGGCCTGCCAAAACGCTTCGTCCGTCCAGCGCCGCCATGACCTGTTTCAGGGCTTCGAACATCTGAGGCACCATTTCCGGAGACATGACGGAGGCAAAGATGAACATGCCCAGGGTGGCGACCGCTCCTGTCAGGATGATCCAGCCGGTGCTGACGGCCAGCTTCGAGACGACGATCTGGATCTCGCTCACCGGCAGGGTCATGGTCAGATACCCTTCGGCGGAAAAGATATTCTTGTTGAAGATCTTAAAGAGGCTGCCGATGGTCACCACGAAGGTGGCCACGACGATGGCAAAGGCGATGAGCCCCATCGTGGCATTGATCAAGTTGTTGGAGACGTTCTTTGCAATGAAGGGAAACACGGTCACGCCCAGCAAAATCGACAGATAAATAGCCGCGAATTCTCTCCAGGTGGATCTGAAATCATATTTGATCAACTTCTTTAACATTTGAACACCTCCCGGAACAGTTCGTCGATGGATTTTCCTTCTCTTTGCCGGATCTCGTCGATCTCGCCGTGCAGCACTACTTCGCCTTCCTTCAGAAAGACTACGGTGTCGAAGATCTTTTCCACGTCGGAGATCAGGTGAGTGGAAATAAAGATCGTTCCTGCTTCGTTATAGTTGGACAGTATGGTGCTTAGGATATAATCCCTGGCTGCCGGATCCACGCCGCCGATGGGCTCGTCCAGGACGTAGAGCAGCGCGTTGCGGGACATTACCAGACAAAGCTGGAACTTCTCGATCGTTCCCTTGGACATGGTCTTGATCCGCTGTTTTTCGTCAAGGCCAAGACGCTTCACCATTTCCAGACATTTTTGCTCGTCAAAGTCCGCATAAAAGTCCTTGAAGAGGGCGATCACATCAATCGGGCGCATCCATGCGCTGAAGTAGGATACGTCGGGCAGGTAGGAGACCAGGGCTTTCGTTTTTGCCCCGACGGTTTCTCCGTTGATCGTGACGGTTCCGGTGTAGTCCTTCAGGACGCCGGTAAGGATCTTCATCAGTGTGGTCTTGCCGCTGCCGTTGGGTCCCAGGAGACCCACGATATGACCCGGCTCCAGGTTCAGATTCAGCGCGGACAGCGCTTTTCTGCTTTGATAGGTCTTGGTCACGTTGGCGATCTCCACGAGCGCTGTTTGCCCGGCGGGCATCGTATTATTGTTTGTCATGGGATTCAGCGCTCCTTTCTGTCGCTTTTTTATGAACCAGCTCTACGGCTTCCTTGTTGGAAAACCCTATGCTTTCCATCTGTTGTATAAATGTTTCGATGATTTCCTGTGCAACTTCTTCCCGCATTTTTGCGATCAACTCCTTATCCTGTGTAATAAAGCGGCCCGCTGTGCGCTCTGCGTAAACCAGATCGTCTCGTTCCAGTTCCGAAAGCGCCCGCTGCATCGTGTTGGGATTCACTTCAAAGCTCATCGCCAGATCTCTGACCGAATCCAGCTTGGATCCTGCCGGCCATTCCCCCGAGATGATCCTATGCTTAAACTGGTGGACCAGTTGCATATAGATCGGTGCGCCCGATGCATATTGATTCGTCATATCGTTGATTACCCCCTTTGTGTTATTGTATTAAGTGATTAGTACAATAACACATCAATTTCGACGCGTCAACCCCTTTTTCAAAATAAATTATGATATACTCTTAATGAACATCAATGATCGATCACAGAAAAACACAGGAGGAAATATCCATGGGAAATAACAACACACCTGCCAAGCAAGAAGCCGCCGTCAAGCCCTGCCTGCAGCCCAGGCCGAACGTACTGGTTTCCTGCCGCAGCCCGGAAGGCGAAGACAACGCCCTGGCTGTGGCGTATTGCTGCAACTGC
>JAQUXD010000027.1 GCA_028692535.1 Eubacteriales bacterium
ACATTCGGAAATATTCGAGAGCATCGGACCGTCTTCGTGTTTCTGATCGCATACTTTTTGTACATTGACGGTGTGGATACGATCATTAAAATGGTTGTGCCTTACGCATCCTCGATTTTGGGCGGGGATGCTCTGGATATGATGACGCTACTCGGGATCCTGCTGGTCATTCAAATCATCGCATTTCCCTGTGCGATCCTTTACGGAAATCTCGCCAAGAAATACTCCACCCGCAGGATGATTTTCGTGGCCATCGTTACGTACATCGTTTCCTGTGTGGCTGCCTTTTTCATTTCCTCCGTCTGGCATATATTCATCCTGGGCGCCATGATCGGTTCGGCCCAAGGCGGAATCCAAGCCTTAAGCCGCTCTTATTACGCAAGGTTGATCCCTAAACAGAACTCCAATGAATTTTTCGGGTTTTACAATGTGTTCGGAAAGTTCGCCGCGATCATCGGCCCGGGTGTGATGGCGCTAACTGCCACATTGACTGGCAATCCCCGATTGAGCATCCTGGCTATTATTCCGCTGTTCGTAGCCGGGTTACTCGTATTTCTGACTCTGCCCGGAGATCCCGGAGCGACAGCGGAAGAGCGGAGAGACGGATGAAAAGCAGAAATACGCGAAATCGTTCTGAAGGTGTCGGTCCGCTGATCCTTCTTTCCTATGACGCCTTTTCGCAGGATCACTGGGAAGAAGCGGCAGTACTGCCCAATATGGCCCGCTTGATCCGAGAGGGGGCGCATTGCACGAATTTGCGCAGCGTCTATCCGACGCTGACTTATGCCGTACATACGACGATGGTCACCGGCGTTTCCCCCGGGAAACACGGCATCGTACACAACAACCCGTTGCAGCCCTTTGTGCCCGAAGCGTTGCAGGACTGGTATTGGTACCGGGATGCCATCCGGGTCCCTACGCTGTACGATGCCGCCCAGGATGCGGGACTGATCACGGCAGGCATCCTGTGGCCGGTGACAGGCAAAGCCTCCATCATTTACAATTTGCCGGAAGTGAAAGCTGTGCGGGGTGAAAATCAGATCTTGAAAGTACTGCGAAACGGAAGCCCGTTTTTTTGCCTGGATATGGCCTGGCGGTTTGGACGCGTGCGCAACGGGCACGGGCAGCCGGAGCTGGACGATTTTTCTACGCTGTGTGCTGTTGATACGATTTGCCGCAAGCGACCTGATCTGCTTTTGCTCCACTTGATCGAGCTGGATGATGCAAAGCACGCCCACGGCATTGCGGGACCGCAAATCCGGCAGGCGATCCTTCGGATGGACCGACGTATCGGGCAGATCCTGGATGCCCTGGAACAGGCCGGACTCCGTGATACTGCGACGGTCATGATCCTGGGTGACCATGGCCAACTTGACATCCATAAAAAGGTCCGGCTTAATAACCTGCTGGTACGAGCGGGTCTCTTAGACCCCACAAAAGAGCAACGATTTTGGCGGGCGTATTGTCAAAGCACCAAGGGGAGCGCATATCTTCATGTTCAGCCGGGGGATGCCGAAGCTGAAAAGACAGCACTGGAAGTCCTGTCGCAGGCTGCCGAAGAGCCGTCCTTCGGCATTGAAAAGATATATGGTCCGGACGAAGTGGATGTTCTGGCAGAGGAAGGAACGGCACGGTATTGGATTGAATGCATAAAGGGGTATGGCGTCAGCGAAAGCATCGGCTCTCCGGATGTGATCGACTTGGATGCGAGAGGGGAAACATACGCAGCTCACGGATACGGCCCGGACAAAGAGGGATACCGATGCTGCTTCCTAATGGCGGGACCGTCGATTCGACGGGCTTATGAAATTTCATCTATGGAGATGACCGACATCGCGCCGATTGCAGCAAATGTGCTGGGCCTTAAGATGAGCGGTCTGGAAGGACGGATTCCCGAGGGAATATTTCGGGAGAGAGGATAGAGAAACGATGAACAGAACGATTCAAAGAGTGGCAGCCATTCACGATCTCTCAGGCTTTGGACGGGCTTCGCTGACAGCGATCATGCCTGTGCTGTCCACCATGGGGGTTCAAGTCTGTCCGGTGCCGACTGCAGTCTTGTCCAGCCATACGGGTGGATTTGAAGATTTCAGTTTTGTGGACCTCACCGACAGCATGGCAGAATTTATCAAGCAGTGGAAAAAGCTGGAGCTGTCCTTTGATTGCATCTACTCGGGTTTTCTGGGCTCGGAGAAGCAGATCAATATCGTGGAAGATTTTATACGTCATTTTAAAACGAAGGAGAATCTGGTGGTCGTGGATCCCGTGATGGGTGACAACGGAAGCCTTTACAGTACGATGGGACCTGTTATGATCCGTGAGATGCGCAGTCTGATCGGTATGGCAGACATCATCACGCCGAATTACACGGAGGCGGCTTTTTTATTGGATCGCCCCTACACAAACTATATCGACGACGCCACCGTCAAGGAGTGGGCGATTCGATTGTCGGAAATGGGTCCGGCAACGGTGGTCCTGACCAGTGTGCCCGATCACAGGGATAATGCAGACACCAGTGTGATCGCCTATGACCGCGCAAATCAGGTTTGCTGGAAGATCAGCTGCCGATACATACCGGCGCACTATCCCGGAACCGGTGATACCTTCACCAGCGTAATGATCGGCGGCCTGCTCCAGGGGGACAGCCTGCCCATCGCACTGGATCGGGGGGTGCTGTTTATCAGCCAATGTATCAAGGCCAGCTATGGATTCAACTATCCGAAAAGAGAAGGTGTTCTTCTGGAACGGTGTCTGGATATTTTAAAGGCGCCGGCTGTGATCGGCGCCTTCGAGACATTATGAGCGAAGCTCCCTTTTATTTCTCATAAACGATTTCGCCATTCAGGACGGTCATCAGGACAGAAACGTCCTTGATGGCGTCGGGATCCATGTTGAAGATATCCTGCTCCAGCAGAACAAAGTCCGCATATTTGCCTACCGAAATGCTTCCTTTTACATTTTCTTCGCAGGAAGCGTATGCTCCGTTGACGGTAAAACCCCGAACGGCTTGCTCCACAGTGAGGCATTGCTCCGGATACCAACCGCCTGCGGGATCTCCTGAGAGCGTTTTTCGCGTGACCGCGCAGTAAATGTTTTTCATAACGTCGAAGTGTTCCACCGGGGAATCCGAACCACAGGCGTAGATGACGCCGGTATCAGCCAACGTCCGCCAATTATAAGAGGTGCGGGCTTTTTCTTTTCCGACGCGAGACTCAACGATAGCGATATCCGTATTCAGAAAGATCGGCTGGATGTGGGCGATCACTTTCAGATCCCGGAACTTTTTCAGCAATTGCGCATCCGTAATCTGACAGTGGATCAGGCTGTGACGCATATCCGGCTTCGGATTCCTCAGCAAGGCCTTTTCGATGGATTCGAAAGTCATATACATTTGGCCGTCACCGATGCAGTGGACGGCGCAGGGCATGCCTTGATCATGGGCTGTGGCAATCAGCTCGTCCAGTTCCTCCTGTGTGAACGTGTGGATCCCTTGCGTCGTGGGATCGTCTGCGTAAGGCTCGGACATGTAGGCCGTTCGGCCGCCCAAAGAGCCGTCTCCCAGGAGTTTCAGCGGGCCGATTCGAAACAAGTCGTTGCCCTGTCCCCAGTGATAGCCTAAGGCGAAGAATTCCCTCAGTCGGGACAGGGGCGGGAGCAAGCATTGTTGATAGACGCGCACGGGCAGCGACCGTTCTTCTGCCATTTCCAGATAGACCTTTAATACCTTCTGATAATCCGAAGCGGCTACGGCTTCCAGATCATCGCTTTGGACGGAGGTGATGCCGCATTCCAGCAATTTTGCCGCACCTTTCAGCAGCATCCTTCGAATATCTTCCTCGGATAAGGAGGGAACAGCATCATACACCAGATTTCTGGCTTCCTCTTTAAAGATCCCTACAGGATCCCCGTTTTGATCCACATCGATCCTTCCGCCTTCGGGCTGGATGGGATTTTTCCCGATGCCCATAATCTCCAATGCTTTGGAATTGACGGCGATCACATGGGCGCAGGCGCGGACAAAGCTGATGGGGATCTCCGTAGATATCCGGTCCAGATCGTAACGCGTGGGGAACGCTTTGACTTCCCAGTCTTCGTTATTCCAGCCGCGTCCTTGCAGCCATCGGGTGTCCGGGTGTTTTTCCAGAAATATTCGCCCTTCGGCAATGACGTCATCCACGCAGCGAGTCTGCCCCAGGCTGACCTTTTCCAGACTGTAGCCATAGCTCAAAAGGTGAATATGACTGTCGTTGAATCCGGGGAGCAAAAGGTTCCCTTGCAGATCGATCACACGGGTATCAGGGGTCTGAAGCTGTAGAATTTCCCGGTTGTTTCCCAACCGTACAACAAGTCCGTTTTTCACAGCTACAGCCTCTGCCTGCGGAATGGCCGGATCCATCGTTTGTATGTTTCCGTTTATAAAAATCTTATCCATATTTCCTCCCGGAATTTCCCTCCTGTCAATCAACGTCTCACGCTCTACTATAGGAGAGGCTTCGACTTTTGTCAAACTTGTCAAAACGATCCTCAAGAGGTAGTATGAAACATATCCATTTGATTTGTTCGCGGCAGCGATCAAGGGAAACTGCCGGAAGAAAGGAACCTATGAATAATATTCTGCATTTGAAATATGCCGTTGAAGTCGAGAAGGCCGGTTCGATCAGCCGAGCTGCGGAAACGCTTTTTCTTGCGCAGCCTCATTTGAGCAAGGCCATCCGCGAACTGGAAAGCTCTCTGGGAGCAGCTATTTTCAAACGGACATCCAGGGGCGTGATTCCTACGGCCCGAGGAAAAGAATTCCTGCGAAGGGCTAGAGTGGTGCTGAAGCAACTGGAAGGGATGGAAGAAGTATTCAGGCCTTCTTCGAGCATTCGTCACGCTTTGGACCTTTGCGTTCCGCCTGCCTGCTATCTATCCGATGCGCTGAGCGCATATTTGCAGTCTCTCAATCCGGACAAAGAAGTGGATATACACTTTCGCCACAGCCATGCGAACGGGACGATGAATCGGGTCGCAGACGGCGAAAATGATTTGGGAATCCTGCGATATCAGACGATCTATGAGCCTTATTATCGAAAGGCTTTGCAAGACAAGGAGCTTAGGTATAAAGAAATTTGGGAGTTTTCTTATCTGCTGCTCAGCGCCCGGAACGGCGCTCTGCCGGAGAGCGAAACGGCAGGAGATCCTGTTTCTTCATCCTGTACGCTGGTCCTTCACGGGGAGATTTCTTTGTCTGCAACAGGCAAAGGGCAGGAGGGCGTTTCGGGGTGGAACGCGTTCCGAAAGAAGATCATCGTATACGACAAAGCTACGCAACTGGAACTGGTCAGCCGCTTTCCGGACTATTGCAGTTTTGAGCCGCCCATGTCCAAAGAGGTGTTGTCGCGATACGATCTGGTTCAAAGAACTTTCCCGCTGCCGGACAATAGGTATAAGGATGTATTGATCTTTCGAAGCGGATACGAGTTTACGGATGATGATCTGATCTACTATAAAAAGATCAAGGAAGCGATTCGTGATATCGAACCTTCTATGGAGATGTAATCGTTATCGATATATCGATAACAGTATATCGATATGCTCATTCGGTATCTTCCGTCTTTCCCGCCAGAATGTTAATCTTTTAACAAAGGGGTATTCACAGTTAAAAGACTACAGGAGGTATGAGGATGGCAAGATTTACATTACCCAGGGATTTATACCATGGGAGAGGCGCTCTGGACGCATTGAAGGATCTGAAGGGAACGCGCGCGATGGTCGTTGTGGGCGGTGGCAGCATGAAGCGTTTTGGCTTTTTGGGCAGGACCGTCGAAAACTTAAAAGCGGCCGGAATGGAAGTTCAGGTCTTTGAAGGCGTGGAGCCGGATCCTTCCGTTGAGACGGTCATGAAAGGCGCCCAGGCGATGCGGTCCTTCCAACCGGATTGGATCGTTTCCATCGGCGGCGGATCTCCCATTGATGCGGCAAAAGCAATGTGGGCATTCTACGAATATCCGGATACTACATTTGAAGACCTTTGTATCCCGTTCAATTTCCCGACGCTTCGAACAAAGGCGAAATTCTGCGCAATCCCTTCCACGTCAGGGACCGCTACGGAAGTGACGGCCTTTTCCGTCATCACGGATTACGAAAAGGGAATCAAATATCCTTTGGCAGATTTCAACATCACACCGGACGTGGCGATCGTAGATCCGGACCTGGCGGAGACCATGCCCCAAAAGCTCACGGCGCATACGGGGATGGATGCGATGACGCATGCTGTGGAAGCCTATGTTTCCACTCTGCATTCGGATTATACGGATCCCTTGGCCCTTCATGCCATTCAAATGGTGAGCGAGTATCTGATTCCTTCTTTCAACGGAGATATGGAAGCAAGAGAACGGATGCACAATGCGCAGTGCCTGGCCGGAATGGCCTTTTCCAATGCTTTGCTGGGTATCGTCCATTCCATGGCACACAAGACCGGAGCTGCTTACAGCGGCGGACACATCGTACACGGATGCGCCAATGCCATGTATTTGCCCAAGGTGATCCGCTTCAATGCAAAAGAACCCGCTGCGGCGGAGCGCTATGCTCAGATCGCCCGATTCCTCGGCCTTCCGGGTGAGACGAACGGAGATTTGGTGGATGCATTGATCGAAAAGATCTGCGCGATGAATCGAAGCCTGGAAATCCCTTCCTGCATCAAGGAATACGAAGGCGGGATCATCGGAGAGCAGGAATTTTTAGAAAAACTGCCGATGGTTGCTGAACTGGCTGTGGGAGATGCCTGCACGGGATCCAATCCGAGAGCGATCGATCCGGCTCAGATGGAAAAACTCCTCAAATGCTGTTACTACGATACGGATGTGAATTTTTAACGGCTTTTAAAAAGGGGGCAGCTCCACGGGTGGACTGCCTCCTTTTGCGCCATAGCGAAAGAGAAAGGAATTCTTCGAGATGCGACCGGTATCACAACAGACGCTTCAGCGTCTTCCCATCTATCTCAGCTATATTAAATCGCTTCTGCCGAATCTTCCGTCTAACATTTCGGCAGGAAGCATTGCTCAAGCTTTGGGCTTCGGAGAGGTGCAGGTCCGGAAAGATCTGGCTGCCGTCAGCGGCGGCGGGCGGCCTAAATTGGGATTCGTGACGGTGGATCTTATGGCGGATATCAAGCATTATTTGGGCTGCGACAATATTGACGATGCAGTCCTTGTGGGCGCAGGTAAATTAGGCAAAGCGCTTCTCGCGTATGATGGTTTTATTGAATATGGCCTTGACATCGTTGCAGCTTTTGATGCGGATCCGGGTGTCATTGGGGAAAATATAAGCAAGAAAAAGGTGTATTCACCAGATGACCTGCGCGACTATTGCAAAGACAACAATATCCGTGTCGGCATCATCACCGTGCCTGCAGATCAGGCGCAGACGGTTTGCGATCGATTGATCGAAGCCGGAATTCTGGCAATCTGGAATTTTGCACCGGTCCATCTCAAAACACCTGATCCGATATTGATACGAAACGAAAACCTGGCTGCTTCCCTGGCGATCCTGTCCAAACATTTGGTTGAGACATTCACAAAATAAATTCAAAAAGTTATTGACATATGCACAAAACATAGTATACTAAAGTTGTAATTGGCATATGCCAATAATAAATGATGTACTTATGAACCAGGAGGTAACAGATATGCCAGGCAGAGATGGAACCGGACCCCTCGGACAAGGGGCAATGACAGGGAGAGGTCTTGGTGTTTGCACCGGGGCCAACGTCGGCTTTTTCGGCGCCGGACGCGGATGTGGAATGGGCCTTGGAGGCGGTTACGGTCGCGGCATGCGGGGTTTTGGTATGCGCAGAGGTTATTGCGCAACAGGCTATCCGATAACCACGGCGGCGCCTGCACAGAAGGATGTTCTGAATGAACAGAAAGCGATTCTCGAGAATCAACTCGAAGCGATCCGTAAGCAACTGGACGGCTTGTCGGAAGACAGCAAATAGTGGTATCATCAGTAATGGGAAGTTTTCCGTTACTGATGATTTTTTTGAGGAGATAGAATATGTCCAGACCACGTAAATGGAAAAGAGTATGCTCTATGCCGGAAAGTGATCTTTTTGGACCTCTGGTTCAGGATGTTCATGAACGGGAAGTCGTTGTGATGTCCATCGAGGAGTTTGAGGCGATCCGCTTGATCGACCAGGAAGGGTTGACCCAGGATGAAAGCGCGGCGCGGATGGATGTTGCCCGCGGAACAGTCCAAAGGCTTTACAGCGACGCCCGGGCGAAGCTGGCTGAATCGTTGGTCAATGGCAGCGTACTGAAAATTGACGGCGGAGATTACCAATTATACGCGGATCAGGATAGCCGTAGAGGTTGCGGCCAATGCAGGCGAAATCGCTGCGGAAGAAGGGTAGAAGAATGAAAGAGCTGAAGTATGTATACGGCCCGGTCCCGTCAAGGCGGCTGGGTATTTCATTGGGCATCAGTCCGATCCCGAAAAAAACGTGCAACTATTCTTGCATTTATTGCCAACTCGGAAGGACAGACCGGATGACAAACAGCAGGCGGGTTTTCTTTCCGTTGGAAGATATTGTTAAAGAGCTGGAGTATGTGCTGGCCAATGACATCTATTTTGATGTGATCACTATTGTAGGAGAGGGTGAACCGACCCTTTGCGAAAACTTGGGAGCGATCATCGGTGAAATTCGAAAACGGACCGATAAGCCGGTGGCGGTCATCACAAACGGGGCGCTTTTGTACGACCCTCAAGTACGCAAAGAACTTGCCCTTGCGGATATCGTATCCCCGACGCTGGACGCGTTTGACGAAGATTCTTTCAAGAAAATCAACCGTCCTCACGGCGCGCTGGCCTACGGAAAAGTCATACAAGGCTTAAAGGGTTTTGCAGATAACTACCGGGGGCAGCTGTGGATCGAACTGATGCTCGTCAAAGGGTACAATGATGACGATGCATCGCTCCTTAAGTATGCGGAATTATTGAAGGAGATCCGCTACGACCGTTTGTATATCAACACACCGGTCCGTCCCCCGGCAGAAGCTTCGGTTCGGGAGGCAGATCGGGACCGAATAGAAAGAGCAACGGAGCTCTTGGGAGGAATATCCATTGAGCTGTTGGTCTCTCAGGGATTTCACAGCGAAGTTCCCGATGACTATCAGGCAATTCTCAGCATTATCAAGCGGCATCCCATGAATCAATTTGAGATCGAGGGATTCCTCAATTCCAGAGGAACGAACGATACTGACGCGATCATCAGGCGGCTGAAAGACGACCCCGATGTGGATACGCTGGACTATAAAGGATACATTACCTTCCGCCTGCAGTAGCATTTCTGAAACGAGTCGCGATCCTGCGCCGAAAAATCGGCCCTACCCAATCACGGCCTCATGTGATATCATGAAAGCGATCAGCAGTTGATACGATATTCGCAAATCATGACTGAATAGATCTCATCCTTTGGAAGGATCGAGGTGAGGCAAGATGGACGGCTTATTGAACTGGGGACAGACAGCCGCCTGGTTGGTGCTCCTGTTTGTGCTCTACGCCATGATTTCGGAAAAGATCCCATACGCGCCAGCCGCATTCGGCGGTTTGCTTGTACTGGGATTTTTTCGTATAGCGGCTCCCGCTGCCCTTTTTTCCGGCTTTTCATCCCCTGCGCTGTTCACGGTAGCCATCGTTTTGGTCATGAGTGCGGGGATCGTGGAGTCAGGTATTTTCTATGGCTTCGGAAAGGCTATCGCAGCTCGGGTCAAGGCGCCGACAAAGCAGCTGTTTGCGGTATTTTTAAGTACTTCGCTGTTGTCGGCTTTCATGAATAACGTCGGAGCGATCGGTATTATGCTGCCTACCTCCAAGCGGATGGCGCGGCGCGCCGGCCAGGAGGCCGCTGATTTCGGCATGCCTTTGGCCTATGCGTCGATTTTGGGCGGCTCTGTAACGCTGATCGGAACCGCTTCAAATCTGATCATATCCACTTATCGGTTCCAGGCTTATGGCGCTTCTTTTCGCATGTTCGACTTTGCCGCCCACGGGATCGCGATCATTTTCACGGGGATGCTGGTGTTGTTCGTGTGCCGCCTCTGCGGCTTGAAACCGTCCGTTCAAAAGCCCGCGGAAAAGGCGCTGATTGTATCGGGCAGCGAACTGCTGAACGTAGACGCTTTGCCGGAGCGGAACACAAAAAAATCCATGATCGTCCTTTGCACGCTGGTTCCGGTGGTCCTGGCCGCTGCGGGAGGGCTGCTGCACCCCGCTGTGGGATTCGGACTTGCAGTGATAATCTGGCTGGCGCTGCGCATCTTGTCTTTAGACAATGCAGTTAAAAACATCAACATTCCGGTGATCTTGTTTCTGGGCAGCATGCTGAGTCTTTCATCGATCCTCGAGAGTACGGGGGCGCTCCGTTCCGCGGCGGACCTGATGCTTCCTCTGGCCAGGATCCTTGGCCCCTTTCCGCTGATCTTGCTGGTAGTCTGTTTTACGGCGCTGTTTGCAAACATATTGGACAATGCGGTGGCTGCGGTCATCATGGCGCCCCTTATGATCCAGATGGATCTTTCCGGTACTGTTGCAGTGGGTGGAGATGCTCTGCTGATGGCGGTAGCTGCAGGCGCCAGTCTGGGGATCGTTCTGCCTACGCATCAGGCAGCGATCGTAGCCATGGAAAGCACCGAATTTTCGAGAAAAAGTTATATCAGAACGGGCGCAGCCATTGCGCTGCCGGCGGCGGTATTGGCAGCCGGTGTGATTTATTTTGTATGGTACTGAAGGTCTGACAGGAGGAAATGCTATGGAATTTAAACAAATCTATACCAAAGGATTGGCGCACTGCTCGTATGTGATCGGAGGCAAGAGCCAATGTGTCGTTGTGGATCCGGGCAGGGATGTAGAGCCCTATATCGAGGCTGCCGCAGCTTTTAAGCTGCCGATCACAGGAATCATTGAGACGCATTTGCACGCTGATTTCGTGTCGGGCCACATCGAGCTGGCCGAGCGGACCGGCGCTACGATTTATATTACAGCTCAGGCGAAAGCCGAATACAAGCATTATGCCATGGAGGACGGGGAAGAGATCCTGATCGATACGCTGCTGATCCGAATGATCGACACACCGGGACACACGCCGGAAGGCGCAGTATACATCGTTTCGGATCTGGAGAGGGGAAAGGAGCCGATTCTCGCCTTTACGGGCGACACACTGCTGGTAGGGGACGCGGGTCGTCCGGACCTGTTTCCGGAGCAGAAAGAAGAGTTGGCGGCGAAACTTTATGCCAGTCTGCGCCGCATTGAAGAGATCGGTGACAACGTGGAAGTCTACCCGGCGCACGGGGCCGGTTCGCTGTGCGGAAAAGCGCTGTCGTCAAAATTATCCTCCACCGTCGGAACAGAGCGGTTGCACAATCCCGCGTTGAACATCCATCCCGAAGAGGTGTTCGTGCGCACATTTCTGGATGGAATGCCGGAAGCACCGGATCATTTCTCCCGCTGTTCCGAAATCAACCGCATCGGCGCGCCGCCGGTATACGCTTTGAAAAGGCCGGTGGCCTATGGACCGAGAGAGTTTTTGGATCTGTCACAGTCGGGACATCTGGTAGTGGATACAAGGGATCAGTTGTCGTTTGCCGCTGCCCATATTCCAGGTGCCTACGGTTTGAGCCTGAAAGGTAACTTTGCGACATTTTCCGGCTGGATCCTGTCTCCGGATCGGCCCCTTCTGCTGGTGACGGACTCACCGAGTGAATATCAGGCAGCGCTGCGGGGATTGCACAGTGTAGGGCTCGACCGCATTGTGGGCTATTTGGAAGGCGGAATGGACGCCTACGAAGACAGCGGATATCGAACAGCCAGACTCGAGAGTATCTCGATCGTAGAGCTGAAGGAGCGGATGGATGCCGGAGAGCTTCTGGTCGTTGACACCCGACTGAAAAGCGAGTATGACAAAGAGCATATTGCCGGCACGTTGCATGCGGCGGCGCCCGATGTGCGCACACGTTATAAGGAATGGGAAGGCGACAAGACTCTGGCGTTCATTTGCAACACCGGCAATCGTTCTCTCTTGGCAGGCAGCCTGATGCTCAATCTAAGCTGCATGGATACGGTGATCAATGTGATCGGAGGAACGACGGCCTGGACGAAGCTGGGGTATCCCATCGTAAAGGGGGAATAGTATGAGTATTCTGCATACACTGCTCGTGGAACCCTGGCCCTGGTGGCTGGGCGGGATTGCCATCGGCCTGCTTGTTCCGCTCATGTACTATTTTTTAAACACGGCGCTGGGCGTATCTACGGGATACGGCAATCTTGTCAAGTTGTTTCTGCCTCGCTCCAAGCTGAAATGGCTCCATACGGCAACCTATGCCAATGTGTTTAATTGGCGGTTCTACTTTATTGCGGGCATGATCCTGGGCGGCTTTCTGTCCGCGCGTTTTTCCGGCAGTGCTCTCCTGACATCAGAAATGGGCCTGTTCACGGAGAATGTGCGATGGCCCTTTGTCGGATATGTTCTCTGGTTTTTGTCCGGAGGAATACTGCTTGGCTTCGGGTCCAGAGTGGCCGGCGGCTGTACCTCGGGGCACAGCATCCACGGCATTGCCAATCTGCATCCGTCCAGCATTCTGTCCACGATATTTTTCCTTCTTTTTGGAACGATCGGCGTGGCGTTCATTCGCATGCTGCTCATGGGAGGTGTATCATGAACAGAAATGTGCAATACCTCCTGTTTGGATCCATATTCGGTTTTGTTTTGAGCCGGGTGGGTGCTTCCGACTACAACCTGATCTTTCGGATGTTCACGGGAGAAGATCTGAAACTCGCATATGTGATCATTACGGCCATCATCACTGCAGGCATCGGGATGGCTGTATTGAAACGGTTGGGATTAAAAGGGGCTGATGGAAATCCCATCACTGTGAGCAAGAAGCCGCTCCATTTTCGGAAGAACATTCTTGGTGGCGCAATTTTCGGGTTGGGTTGGGCAATTTCCGGGGCGTGTCCCGGAACGGTTCTGGCCCAGGTGGGCGAAGGGAAACTGCTGGGCCTGGTGACCATGTTCGGCATGGTGCTGGGGACGTTCTTTTATGCGCTCACAACAGAAAGGCAGGAGAAATAAATGGACGGATCGTCGAGTGAAGCCCTCCTTCGCAACATTTTTCTGGCGGGAGGATGTTTTTGGGGACTCCAAAAGTATATGGATCTGATTCCGGGCGTCGTATCCACCCAGGTGGGCTACGCCAACGGAAAGACAAGAAATCCCACCTACGAAGAAGTTTGTCATGCGCAGACGGGCCATGCGGAAACGGTGAAAGTCGAATACGATCCCGATACTCTGCCTTTAAAACGCCTGTTGTCTTTCTACTTTGATGCTATCGATCCTCTGACCAGAAATCGGCAGGGTTATGATGTAGGCCCGCAATATCGTACGGGAATTTATTATGAAAGCGAAGAGGATCGGCGCATTGCGGAGGATTCTGTTGCAGAGCTTCAGAAGAAATACAGCAAGCCTGTCATGGTGGAGGTCGTTCCGCTGGAGCACTATGATCCGGCAGAGGAGGAGCATCAAAAATATTTGGAAAAGCATCCGGCAGGGTATTGCCATATCGGCCGGGATACCTTTAAAAAAGTGCGAAAAGCGGTGGAACAGCTATGAAGTTTGAAAAGAAATCGAAAGAGGAACTGAAAAAGTCATTGACGAAAAAACAGTACGATGTAACCCAAAACAACGCGACCGAACCTCCGTATTTGAATGAGTACAACCGACATTTTAAAGAAGGTATCTATGTAGACGTCACTACGGGCGAACCGCTGTTTTCTTCATCGGAAAAATTTGAATCCGGCTGCGGCTGGCCCAGTTTTTCCCGTCCGATCGATCCGGATCTTGTGCGGGAAATGAAGGATGTCAGCCACGGGATGTTGCGGACAGAAGTGCGGAGCAAAACAGGGGATGCCCATTTGGGACATGTGTTCCCGGATGGTCCCCGGGACAGCGGAGGCCTGCGATATTGCATCAATAGCGCGTCTTTGCGTTTTATCCCACGGGATCAGATGGAAGAAAGCGGATACAAAGAGTGGCTGAAGCTCTTTGATTGATGGAATGCCGGCGTGACAAGATCACCGAACGATGCGTCGGCGGTTGCCTCAGAAACGAAGTTGCTATATGATAGTAGTGCAAGGAGGACGATATGCTTTTTCTATGCTACCCTGGTTGAACGACCTGCAAGAGAGCCATGGATTGGCTGAAGAACCAGGGAATCGAATACCGATACAGAGATATCAAAAAAGAGAATCCCACTTTTGACGAGCTGGCCCTGTGGTACGGTCGAAGCGGACTGCCGCTGAAGCGGTTTTGGAATACCAGCGGAATTCCTTACCGGAAGTTAAAACTCAAGGACCGATTGGCGGAAATGTCCGAAGAAGAGCAGCTTCAACTGCTGGCCACGGACGGGATGCTGGTCAAAAGACCCCTTGCGATCGGAAATGATTTCATCCTGACAGGCTTCAAAGAAGCCGAATGGGCGGAACGATTCAAATAAGTATATGCTGAAGTGAAGGAGAAACAAATGCGCGAGACAAAAACGATGGAAAACTTGATGGCGGCTTTTGCCGGAGAATCCCAGGCCAACAGAAAATATCTGGCCTTTGCCAAGAAAGCGGAAGCCGAAGGTAAAATGAATGCGGCAAAGCTTTTCAGAGCGGCAGCGGATGCGGAAACCATTCATGCGCTGAAAGAATTTGAGCTGGCGGGCAAAGTGCGCTCTACAGAAGAGAATTTATCGGACGCGATGGCGGGGGAAACCCACGAGTATACAGAGATGTATCCGGAGTTCCTCCAGGAAGCCCAAGCCGAGGGCAACAAGGCAGCTGTAACAGCATTCAGCTATGCGATGCAAGCCGAGGAAGTTCACGCAAAGCTTTATCAGGAGGCGCTGGAAAGCAAAAATGAATCCGAAGAGGTGTTTTACTATTTGTGCCCCGTCTGCGGAAACATTGAGAAGATCGTCCCCGAAAGGTGTCCGATTTGCGGTGTCCCCGGGCAAAAATTCATCAAGTATTAGAGCCGACCGGAGCGGAGGGATTACAGTGTTCCTCCGCTCCTCTTGACTATGGGAGGAACGAGCATGATAACTGATAAGAACAGCCGCGCGCTGAAAGCCCTCACAGCGCTTACCTTCGTTTTGATGGTCGGCGTGAACGGTTTGGCCAATGCATTGCCTATCAACGGTCTCCAGACAGGACAGGTGTCGGATTCCTATCCGAATCTTTTTGCGCCTGCCGGGGTCACGTTTGCCATATGGGGTTTGATCTATACTCTGCTTGGGTTTTATACGCTATACCAATTAGGGTTGTTTCGGGATGAGAAGGGCGGTACTGTGTCCAATGAGGCGGAGGACCGGATTCGAGTGGTTTTTACGCTGTCATCTCTTTGCAACACGGCATGGGTCTTTGCCTGGCATTATCAGTTGATCCCGCTGTCTCTGATCCTGATCTCCGGCATCCTGATCTGCCTGATCCGTATCAATTTGTCGTTGGCAGGCAGCACAATGACAGGACGAGAAAAGTTCTTTGTGCGTCTGCCTTTCAGCATTTACTTCGGATGGATCACTGTCGCTACCATTGCCAATGCCACCACATTTCTGGTGGATTTGGGCTGGAGTGGCTTTGGCTTGTCCGAATACACCTGGACCGTGATCATTCTTTTGACCGGCATGCTCATCGGTGTTGCCACCATGCTGAGGATTCGGAATACGGCTTACGGGTTGGTTCTGATCTGGGCTTATGGCGGTATCTGGCTCAAGCATACTTCGGACAGCGGTTTTTCCGGGCAGTATACGATAGTGATCTACACAGCATTGCTCTGTATTCTGATCTATGCAGCTGCGGAAGTCTATCTCATGATGAAAGCCGAGAAAGTGAACCGGTAGGGACATGCGGATCGGATATGCCTGCGTAACCATCGGCCCGGAAGATACGCAGATGAAGACCTGCAGGCAGAGCAACGCCACCAGAGAAGTGTTGACGGAACTTGCGGAACACAATTTGACTGCGCTGGACCGGCAAGTCGATTACAACATCCGAAATAACATTCGTCTGTTCCGAATCAGTTCAGATTTGATTCCCTTCGGATCCAGTCCCGTGAATCAAATCT
>JAQUXD010000028.1:0-7150 GCA_028692535.1 Eubacteriales bacterium
GGGGTGCTTTTGTGGTCGAGGCAGCAGGATTCGAACCTGTGGCCTTTGCGTCCCGAACGCAACGCTCTACCAAGCTGAGCTATGCCTCGATACAGGGGAACGTGTTAGTTATTCGTAGCTTCTGTCGACGGTTATGACGGTCCGATATTTGGGGTCGTAAGACTGAAGCTCTTCAGTAATGCGCTCCCGGAGAAATGCTTCGGTTTTCTTGCAGCTTCGGGGGATCATCACGTCGAATATCACATTGTGATGCGTGATGCCGGAGACGACGCGCACATCGTGGATCTCCAGGATTTCTTCTGTCCGGGCGCAAATTTCATCCAGCTGCTGCCGGACTTTCAACGTGAGCGGATCGGAGAGATCCATAGGATCCATGTGGATCGTTAGGAGCACACCCATATATTTATACACTTCCCGCTCGATGTTGTCAACCATATCGTGGCTTTCCTGGATATCCACAGAGGCGTCGACTTCCACGTGAACGGATCCGAAGACCCGGCCGGGACCGTAGTCGTGGAGGATCAGATCGTGGGTGGCGATAACGCCGTCATAGGCTTCGATCCGCTCCTTGAGGGCGCGGACGGTCTCCGGGTCCGGCGCCTTGCCCAGCAGAGGGCTTACAGTCTCGTTGATGAGCATCCAGCCCGAATACAGAATGAATAAAGCGACGAGAATACCCACCGGTCCGTCCAGAGGGTACCCGCTGAGCTTTTCCAGACCAATGGCCAGCAGGACCGCTGTTGTGGCCAGCACGTCGTTGCGACTGTCGGTGCCCGTGGCTTTCAGCGTGGCGGAATCGATGGTATTCCCCACAGACATGTTGAAGCGGGTCTGCCAGAACTTGACGGCGATGGCGATGATCAGTACGGCCACAGTGATCCAACTGAAACGCAACGCTTCCGGGTTCATCGTTTTCTCTATCGAAGAACGAAGCAGTTGGACGCCGATGACCAGGATCATCACCGAGATCATCAGACCGGTCAGGTATTCGATGCGCCCGTGTCCGTAGGGGTGCTCCGCATCGGCTTTTTTGCCGGACAAACGAAATCCGATCAGCGTCACCAGCGAAGCCGAGGCATCGGACAGATTGTTGATGCCGTCTGCGACGATGGAAATGCTGTTGAACACGAGTCCCGTACCGATCTTGAAGCCGCACAGGATCAGATTGGAAAAGATCCCCACGATGCCGGCCAGTTTTCCGTAGTCTTCCCGAACCTTGGGGTCCTTCGTGTTTTCGTAATCGGCGACAAAATGCCGGATCAAAAAATCTTTCATGGCCCCATTATACTATTCAACTACCAATCCGTACAGGGATATATTATACTGTAATGAGCAACAGCAACGCATTTGAGCCATGGGAGGAACGATTTGTACGAGCTGGTCCACATCAAGGGAAACACCTGGTATATCGACTGTCCGGCAAAAATCGGCGTTTATGTAACGGCGGACAAGAGGGCGTATCTGATCGACAGCGGCAGCGACAAGGAAGCCGGGAAAAAAATCGTTCGGCGCCTGGAAGAACAGGGATGGAGCGCCGAAGCCGTGCTGAACACCCATTCCAACGGCGATCACATCGGGGGAAACAAGCTTCTGCAGGATCGCTTGGGCGTTTCCTGCTACGCGCCGGAGATTGAAGATACGTTCACGGCGTATACGATCCTGGAGCCGTCCTTTTTATACGGAGGCTATCCCTGCAAAGCCCTGCGGAACAAGTTTCTGATGGCCGAAGCCGCGCCGGTCCGACCCTTGAGCGAAGCGGTTTTGCCTGCCGGGTTTTCTTTCTTTGCGCTGCCGGGCCACTTCTTCAACATGGTGGGGTTCCGCACGCCGGATGACGTGGTCTTTGCTGCGGACTGCCTCTTCGGAGAGGAAACACTGAAGAAATATCACGTAACCTTCGTGTACGATGTGGCCGGTTATCTGGAAACACTGGATCGGATTTCTTCCATGGATGCAGACTGGTTCGTGCCGGCTCATGGGCCGATCTGCAGAGACCTCCGTCCCTTGGCGGCCGTCAACCGAAAAAAAGTGGAGCAGATTACCGCCGATCTGCTGGAGATCTGCCGGGAGCCTTCGGGCTTTGACCGAATACTGGCCCGTATCTTTGACCGGTATCGGCTTGCCATGGACTTGAATCAGCATGTGCTGGTGGGCAGCACGATCCGTTCTTATCTGTCCTATTTGATCGATACCGGCCGCATGGCCGTTACGTTCGAGAACAATATCCTTTGCTGGAGAACGCTGTAGACAAAGTAACGAAAGGGGAACAGCATGAAGACCGACATTGAGATCGCACAGAGCATCCGGATGGAGCCTGTCACGAAGGTGGCAGATCAAGTGGATATACCGGAAAACGCTTTGGAACAGTACGGAAAGTACAAAGCGAAGGTGGATCCGCTGCTGCTGCCTGACCGCAAGGAAGGCAAGCTGATCCTGGTGACGGCCATTACGCCTACGGCCGCCGGAGAAGGAAAAACCACTACGACCATCGGACTGGTCGATGCCCTCGCCCGTATCGGAAAACGGGTGGTGGGAGCGCTTCGTGAACCGTCTCTGGGACCGGTATTCGGAATCAAGGGCGGCGCCGCCGGAGGCGGCTGGGCGCAGGTGGTGCCCATGGAAGACATCAATCTACACTTTACCGGCGACTTTCATGCTGTAGGCGCGGCCAACAATCTCCTGGCCGCCATGTTGGACAATCATATTTACCACGGAAATGCCTTGAATATCGATCCCCGGCGCATCACATGGCGCCGTTGTGTGGACATGAACGACCGTCAGTTGCGGTTCGTGGTGGACGGTCTGGGCGGTCGGGTGAACGGAACGCCCCGGGAGGACGGCTACGACATCACCGTGGCCTCGGAGATCATGGCGGTACTGTGCCTGGCCGCCGACATCAGTGACTTGAAAGCGCGTCTTGCCAAGATCATTGTAGGATACACCTTTGATGAAAAACCGGTAACAGCCGGCGATTTGAAAGCCCAGGGCGCCATGGCCGCTCTTCTGAAGGATGCGGTGAAACCCAATTTGGTCCAGACCCTGGAGGGGACACCGGTGTTCATCCACGGAGGGCCTTTTGCCAATATCGCCCACGGGTGCAATTCGGTGATCGCCACCCGGGCGGCTCTGAAGCTTGCTGATTATGCCGTGACCGAAGCAGGCTTCGGCGCGGATCTCGGGGCGGAAAAATTCCTGGATATCAAGTGCCGTGCCGGTGGATTGGAGCCCTCGGCTGTAGTTGTGGTGGCCACAGTGCGAGCGCTTAAACTGCACGGGGGCGTTGAGAAAACTCAACTGAGCCTGCCGGATCTTCCGGCGCTGGAAAAAGGGATGCCCAATTTGATTCGGCATGTATCCAATATCAGAGATGTCTACGGACTCCCCGTGGTCGTGGCGGTAAATCGTTTTCCCGACGACACGACGGAAGAACTGGAAGCCATCATCAGCGCTTGCCGGGCGCTGGATGTGAACGTTTCGTTGTCGGAGGTGTGGGCCAAAGGCGGAGCGGGGGGCGTCGGGCTGGCCGAGGAGGTCTGCCGCTTGTGCGAAACGCCCCGGGAGTTTCGTTTTTGCTACGAACTGGATGCGTCGATCGAGGATAAGCTCCGGGCGCTGGTGCAGAAGATCTACGGCGGCGCAGACGTGAGCCTGACAGCTGTTGCGCAAAAACAGGCGGCAGCTATTCGGGCCCTGGGCTTGGAGCATCTGCCGATGTGTGTGGCCAAAACGCAATACAGCTTTAGCGACGATCCCATAAAAACAGGCGCACCGGAAGGATTTACCGTAACGGTGCGCCAATTGAAAGTGGCTGCGGGAGCGGGGTTCATCGTTGCCCTTACCGGGGACATCATGACCATGCCGGGATTGCCGAAAGTACCGGCGGCCGAAAAGATCGATGTGAGCGCCGACGGAGTTATCCGCGGATTGTTTTAGCCAGAGCTTTGCCTGTGGGTGTGGCGGCGATGCCACCTCGGGCGGTTTCCTTGAAGTCCGGATGCATTGCCAGGCCGACGGTATACATGGCATCCACCACTTCGTCGAAGGGAATGATGCTCTCCACGCCGGCCAGGGCAAGGTCCGCCGAAGACAGGGCATTCAGCACGCCGGAGGCGTTCCGCTTGGAACAGGGAGACTCTACCAGTCCCGCAATGGGATCGCAGATGAGGCCCATGATATTTTTGATCGCGATGGCTGCGGCGTGGAGCGATTGCTCCGGGGCGCCGCCGGCCATTTCCGTCAGAGCGGCGGCGGCCATGGCTGCCGCTGCGCCGCATTCGGCCTGGCAGCCTCCTTCGGCGCCGGCCACAGTGGCGTTCTGAACGATGATTTTCCCTACGGCCGCCGCCGTAAGGATGCCCCGGAGAATTTCTTCTTCTCCGCAGTCCAATTCTTCGGCGCCCGTGATCAAGGCCGCCGGCAGGATGCCGCAGGAACCCGCCGTGGGCGCTGCGCAGATCCTCCCCATGGAGGCGTTGCTCTGAGAGCAGGCCAAGGCCCGCATCATAGCCCGGTTGGCTGTTTCGCCGGTCAATGTCTTTCGGCTGTCCTTGTACGCCTTCACTTTTCGGTATTCTCCGCCGATCAAACCTCCCATCGTTTTTCCTTCGCCGGGATCTCCGGCGGAGCCCTGCATCACCCGAAGCGCCAGCGCCGTTTTCTCCAGAATCTCTTCTCTGGTGGTTTCGGTCTGATCTATTTCGTCCAGAAGGGCGGCTTCCCAAAGGGGAATATTTTGTTCCCTGCAGATGGCCAGCAGTTCTTTTCCGTTGTTATACATCGATTTCACCCACCTTTACCGGTTGAATGTTCATGAGGGATATCATGGCAGGAAGCTTCCGGATCTGTGTTAGGGCTTCTTCCGCAAGAAAAGAGTCTGTTTCGATGATCATGGAGGCTTCCTGTCCCTTGTGGGTCCGGGAGAGGTTCAGGGTAGCGATATTAATGTGATTCTCAGCGAGAATGCCTGCCACAGCAGCCACCACGCCCTCCACATCTTTGTGCCGAGTGATCAGCGTGTTGTAATTGCCACTGAAGCGGACTTCAAAGCCGTTTACCTCGGTGATCACCACTTCTCCCCCGCCTACAGAGGAGCCTGTCACTTCAGTGGTCTGGCCGGTTCGGGTCTTTAGGACGAACCGAACTGTATTGGGGTGGACCATCCCCAGATCGGCGGGGATGAATTCATAGGAGAGTCCTTTTTCTTCGGCCAGCGCAAAGGAGGTTCGAAGCCGGGTATCGTGGGGATCCAAACCCAAAATTCCCGCCACCAGAGCCCGGTCGGTGCCGTGTCCCCGGAAGGTCTCCCTGAAGGATCCGTGGAGGTGGAACTCCGCGGAAACCACCTCTCCGCCGGCAAAAGCGCCGGCGATCCTGGCCAGCTTGGCGGCGCCGGCGGTATGGGAGCTGGAAGGGCCGATCATGATCGGCCCGATGATATCGAACAGACTGTTGACTTTTTTCATAGGTTCCTCCCCATCCCGGAGGGATGCAGCGTTGAGGATGTGTGACTATTTGATTCATTATAACAAAATACGACCCTTTGGGGGTCGTATTTCGGAATCGTTGTTCGTTAAAGTTTGATTTTGTTAAGGGCCTGGTCCAGATCCTGGATCAGATCATCTACGCTTTCGCATCCGATGGACAAGCGGACCTGGCCGTCGAAAATGGAAACCGCGTGCCGCTGTTCCGGCGTCATATCGAAATGGCTCATGGAAGGCGAATGCTGGATCAGGGAGTCGATGTTGCCCAGACTGGTGGCCAGACTGATGACTTTGACTGATTCCATGACCGTTGCGGCGCCATCTTGGCCGCCTTTGATATCGACGCTCATCATGCCGCCGAAGCCGCGCATCTGCTTTTTGGCGGTTTCGTGGTATTTCCCGAAGGAAGGAAGTCCCGGATAGTACACTTTGTTGACCATTTTATGTTCTTCCAGGAATTTGGCCACCTTCAGACCGTTTTCGCAGTGGCGCTCCATGCGGAGTCCCAGCGTTTTCATGCCCTGCATCAGCTGCCATGCGGCAAACGGATCCAGTACGGACCCGAAGCACTGCAGGAACGGCATGCGGCAGTGGTCGATGTATGCTCTGGATCCGGCGATTACGCCGGCCAGGACCGTTCCGTGTCCGCACAGATATTTGGTGGCGCTGTGGACGACCACGTCGGCACCCAGGTCCAGCGGATTTTGAAGATAGGGAGAAGCAAATGTACTGTCTACGATCATCGTCACGTCCTTTTGGGCATGAGCGATCTCAGCGATGGCAGCGATATCGGTGATCTTGAGCGTGGGATTGGCCGGGGTCTCAACATAGATGACCTTCGTGTTGGGACGCATGGCTTTCTTGACCGCTTCCGGATCCGTCGTATCGACGATGGAATACTCTACGCCATAGTGAGGTAAAATCTTGGTGAAAAGCGCGAAGCTACATCCGTAGATAACGTCGCCGAAAATGATGTGGGATCCGGCACCAAGCTTTGACATGGTAGCGATGGAAATAGCTCCCAGACCGCTTCCCGTGGCCAGAGCTGCCTCAGCATGCTCCAGACCTGCGATCTTTCTCTCCAGTTCGGCAACCGTGGGGCTTCCGAAACGTGTGTAAGAGAATCCGGCATTTACGTCCTGGTTCAGGCGAACCGCTTCTTTGAAATTTGGCAGGACGTAGGTGGATGTCTGATAAATCGGGCTTACGTGCGATCCCGTAACGGGATCGTGAAACTGTTCTTCGTGTAAAACTCTGGTATTAAAATCCATAATAACACTCCTCTCGTGTGTCTTCGTTTTACGGTCGCCACAAACATACTACCACGCCACCCCGGGGGGTTGTCAAGGCGAGACCCGAAGCGATGCGAGACGAATAAAAAAGCAGAGCATTTCAAGGAAAAAGGAGTGCGGAAAACAGCTTTATTTTTTATCCAGGTACGTGATGGTAAAATCGTGAAATTTCTTCATGATCGGCGTAAACGGACGGCTTTTTTTCCAGATGAGCTGATAGATTCGCTGGATACCCGGATCGGAGATGCGTACGGGTACCACGGCGTCGTTGTCCAGCCATCGAAGCGCATATTCCGTGGAAAAGGAAATGCCGTATCCCTGGGCCACCATCTGTTCCCGGAGGGTGTAGTCGCATTCCAGCGCGATCCTGGGCGAAAA
>JAQUXD010000028.1:7250-9121 GCA_028692535.1 Eubacteriales bacterium
CCGAAGCCTATGATCACGATACCGATCCCATATCATAAAGATACGATGCCGTTGACGGTACCCAAAGAGAACTTTAAAGCGCTCCTTGCGCCCCGGAACGGCAACGGCAACTTTGACCGGGATGAAGAGGATCTTCTGCGGGAAGCGCTGGCTGCTCCGTTCGGCACACCGACTCTGCGGGAGTTGGTCAAAGAAAAAAAACGGATTACGCTGGTCACCAGCGACCACACTCGGAATATGCCCAGCAGCAAAACACTGCCGATCCTCCTGGAAGAGATCCGTGCGGGAAATCCGGAGGCGGAGATCACGCTGTTGATCGGTACCGGGCTCCATCGTCCCACCACCGAAGCGGAACAGAGGGCGATGTTCGGGGACGATATTGTGGACCGGGAGACCATCTTAGTGAACGATGCCTTCCGCTCGAAAGATTTTGTGAACATCGGAACGCTGCCCTCGGGTGCTTCCTGCAAGATCCACAGAGCGGCTGTGGACGCCGACCTGCTGGTGACCGAAGGCTTTATCGAACCCCATTTTTTTGCGGGCTTTTCCGGCGGGCGCAAGAGCATCCTGCCGGGCATCTGCGCAGCGGAGAGCATCAACGAGAACCACTGCTTCGACGCCATCGCCCATCCTCGCAGCGCCGCCGGCGTACTGGCCGGCAACCCCATTCACGAGGATATGGTGGCAGCAGCCAGGCTGGCGAAGGTGGCTTTTATTTTCAACGTAACGCTGGATCACAGCAAGCGGATTTCCGGCGCTTTTGCCGGCGAGTTGGAAGCGGCCCACCGGGCCGGTGTGGCATTTCTGACCCGGGAAATCCGCTGCGATGCCGTTCAGGGAGATATCGTCGTCACGTCCAACGGAGGGTATCCCCTGGACCAGAATCTCTATCAGTCTCCAAAGGCAGTGGCCACAGCGGAAAAATGCGCAGGTACAGACGGTGTGATCATTATGTTCGCTTCCTGTGTCGACGGTATCGGCGGGGAACGCTTCGAAGAGGTGATGCGCTGGGGCTCGCCGCAGGAAACGGAACAGCGGATGGCGGCGATTCCTCCGAAGGACACGATCCCCGAGATGTGGTGCGCTCAGGTGTACGCGCGGATCTTGAAAAAGCATCCGGTGATCCTGGTCTCCGATTACCCCGATCCCGACGGGATCCGGGCGATGAACCTGATCCCCGCGAAGAGCGGGCAGGAAGCATTGGACATCGCATTTCAATTAAAAGGAAGCGACGCTTCGGTAGTCGTGATCCCCGACGGCGTCTGCACGCTGATCGTATAAACGGAGGTGCCTCTATGGAAGAATGCTTTGCTTTGCAAGTCCATCCGTCCGACAATGTGGCCACCGTCTTTGCTTCGCCGGAAAAACGCAGCAGGGTGCGGGTGGACGACAGCGCCGGCACATCCCATGGGATGCAAGTGGAAGACGATATTCCCTACGGACACAAAATCGCATTGAAGGAGATAGCGCAAGGCGAATCGATCTTCAAATACGGAGAAGTGATCGGACAGGCCACAAAGCTCATCAGTCCGGGACAGCACGTACACGTCCACAATGTGGTGAGTCTGCGGGGTCGGGGCGATCTGGCTCCTGCGATCACCGAGGAGGACGCCCATGACATTTAACGGATATCAGCGGCCTGACGGAAGGGTCGGCAGCCGGAATCTGGTTGGCGTGATCCCCACGGTCGTCTGCGCCAACGACGTGGCTCAGGCGGTCGTAAGACAGGTTCAGGGTTGCGCCGGGTTCTATCATCATCAGGGATGCTGCCAGTTGCCGCCGGATCTGGACCGGGTGACGGAAACGCTCATCAGTCTGGGCAAGTCGCCCAATCTGGGCGCAGTGCTTCTGGTGAGCCTTGGCTGCGAGGG
>JAQUXD010000028.1:9221-10661 GCA_028692535.1 Eubacteriales bacterium
GTAGGTGAAGAAGTCTTTGCGCTGATGCTGGAGGTCCTGAACGGCCGTCAGACAAAAAATGAAGCACTGGGATATTTCGGTTCCATCGATATCCATACTTTGGGACCTGTAATATAAAGACAGACACTGTCTGTCCGTCAATCGTCATCCTTTATTGTGAACATATTTCAGGAGGAAAAAAATGAGTAAAATCGACTTAAAAGGCGCAGGATTCGCCACGACTGCCATCCATGCGGGACACTCCAGAGATCCGGAATACGGCGCTCTCGCGACACCCATCTTTCAGACATCCACCTATTGCTTTGACACGGTGGAAGAGGGCGGCGACGTCTTTGCCGGAAAGACATCCAAATACACCTATGCGCGTACCGGAAACCCCACGGTCCGTACTTTC
This sequence comes from Eubacteriales bacterium, assembly GCA_028692535.1. GTDB lineage: Bacteria > Bacillota > Clostridia > Peptostreptococcales > Anaerovoracaceae > UBA10908. The sequence goes on from JAQUXD010000028.1 coordinate 9,616, forward strand.
GAGAAAAAGATTGCCACACTGGAATGTGCGGAAGACGCCATTGCTACCGGTTCGGGCATGGGCGCCATCAGCTCTGCGCTGATCGGTCTGCTCAAGACCGGAGACCACGTGGTTACCGCAGACACGCTCTACGGATGTACCGACGTGGTGATGAGAGAGATCCTTCCTTCTTTCGGCATCGAAACCACCATGGTGGATACCTCTAACATCGAAAAAATCGAAGCGGCCATCAAGCCCAACACGAAGATCATTTACTTCGAAGCGGCGGCAAACCCGACTATGAGAGTCACCGATGTGGCGGCGATCGCTGAATTGAAGAAAAAGCATGCCGATATCAAGATCGTCGTAGACAACACCTTTACACCGCCGCCCATCCTCTGCCCCATCCAGTTGGGCGCGGACGTAGTGGTCCACAGCGTTACCAAGTATCTGAACGGTCACGGAGATGTGATCGGCGGCGTCGTAGTGGGCACCACCGAAGACGTAGCCAAGATCCGGAGCAGAGCCGTCGGCAAAATGACCGGTTCGCACCAGAGCCCCTTCAACGCCTACCTGATCATCCGCGGCATGAAAACCCTGGATCTGCGGGTTCGCAAGCACTGTGCCAATGCGCAGGAGATGGCGGAATTCCTGGAAAAACAGCCATACGTATCCGCTGTGTATTACCCCGGGCTGAAGTCCAACGGCAAGAATCACGAAGTGGCCATGAAGCAGTTCAAAGACGGATTGTGCACCGGCATGGTTTCCTTCGAATTTAAAGAAGGCTACAACGGCAAGGGCGCATTCGAAAACGCCAAGAAGTTCGTCAACAGCCTGACCCTGCCCGGCATCGGCGTTTCTCTGGGCGATCCGGATTCGCTGATCCAGCACCCGGCCAGCATGACCCATGCCAACGTGACTCCGGAAGGCAGAAAAGAAGCGGGCGTCACCGACGGCCTGATCCGGTTCTCCGTAGGGCTGGAAGATGTGGAAGATCTGATCAAAGACTTCGAAAACGCAGCGAAAGCTCTGTAAGAAGTTTATATTAACAGGAAAAGCGGATGGCG
>JAQUXD010000028.1:10761-15986 GCA_028692535.1 Eubacteriales bacterium
CTGTGCAAAAAGGTGAAAATGCAACGGATGCTGGGGCAGAAGACCGCATCCTGCTTTCAGCGCTGCGTCGGCATGGATGCGTTCAACGCAGAGTATTCCACTACGTTCGAGATCGATGAAAAGTACGGAACGGACTATCATGAACGGTTCAAGAACTTTTTGAAGATGGTTCAGGAACAGGACCTGACCGTGGACGGCGCCATGACCGATCCCAAAGGTGACCGGAGCAAATCTCCGTCGGAACAGTCCAATCCGGACTATTACCTGCATATCGTGGAACGGCGGGAGGACGGCATCGTGGTCCGGGGCGCCAAAGCCCATCAGACCGGCTCGGTCAATTCCCACTGGCACCTGTTTATGCCCACCATCTCCATGAAGGAAGCCGATAAGGATTTCGCAATCTCTTTTGCCTGTCCTTCCGATGTTGAAGGGATGTACATGATCTACGGTCGCCAGGCCAGCGATACTCGAAAATTGGAAGAAGGCGCGGATATCGATCTGGGCAACAAGAAATTCGGCGGCCAGGAAGCCCTCGTCGTTCTGGATGACGTTTTTATCCCTAACGAATACATATTCATGTGCGGCGAATGGGATTTCGCCGGTGTTTTGGTGGAGCGCTTTGCCGGCTATCACAGGCAGAGCTACGGCGGCTGCAAAGTCGGCGTGGGTGATGTGATCATCGGCGCAGCCAGTCTGGCCGCGGAATACAACGGCGTAGAGAAAGCATCAGCGGTCAAGGATAAACTGGTTGAAATGACCCACCTGAACGAGACGCTGTACTGCTGCGGCATCGCCTGCTCGGCAGACGGACATCCCACGAAGGCGGGCAACTACGAAATCAACATGCTGGAAGCCAATGTCTGCAAGCTCAACGTTACTCGATTCCCCTACGAGATCGCCAGGCTGGCTGAAGACGTGGCCGGCGGATTGATGGTGACGATGCCCTCGGAAAGAGATTTCAAGTCGAACACTCCCGTAGGACGCAAAGGTGAGACCATCGGAGAGATCTGCGAGAGCTTCTTCGGCGGAAAAGACGGTGTCAAGACCGAAAACAGAATGCGTGTGCTTCGTTTTCTGGAAAATATATGTTTGGGATCCGCAGCCGTGGGATATCGGACAGAATCCCTCCACGGTGCAGGATCTCCTCAGGCGCAAAGGATTATGATCGCCCGCCAGGGCAGCTTCGAGGCCAAGAAGAAATTAGCCAAGAAGATCGCAGGAATAACAGAGGAGTAGAGTGATGTCATTTCTATCAGAAAAAAGCAAAGGAACACCCAGTTCCGTTATCCGTGAATTCGTCGGATTGTCGTATAAGTACGATCAGGTCCTGAGTTTTGGTTTCGGGCAGCCCGATTTTGTGACACCCCGGCACATCCTGGATGCCGCTTCGGCATCCATACAAAGAGGCGAGACGTTCTACGCGCCCAACACCGGTATTCTGCCTCTACGAGAGGCTATCAGCAATTCTTATGCAAAAAGAGGACTGTCATACAGCCCCGACGAGATCTTGGTGGGAAGCGGCGCCATCAGTGTTCTGCTTCTGGCTGCCACAGCGGTCCTGGACATTGGGGATGAAATGATCATTTCCGATCCCTGCTATGCTTCCTACGATAGCCTGGCCATTCAGTTGGGCGCTGTTCCGGTACGGGTTAGAGTGACCGAAGAAAACGGCTTTATGTTTGACCCGGAGGACGTCCGGGCAGCCATTACAGATAAGACGAAGGTGCTTCTTCTCAACTCGCCGTCCAACCCTACCGGCGGCGTGGCAACCCGGGAAAACCTGGAAGCCCTGGCGAAGCTGTGCATCGAAAAGGATATTTATGTGATCACCGACGAGATCTATCGAGAGCTGCTTTGGACTGACGAACCTTATGTGAGTATCACGGAATTTCCCGGCATGCGGGAGCGGACTATGATCATCGACGGTTTTTCCAAGACTTATGCCATGACCGGCCTTCGCCTGGGCTATGCCGTCGGTCCCCGGGAAGTGATCGTCAAAATGACTCAACTCCTGGAAAACGTTCTGTCTTCTGTTTTTACCGCAGTACAGTGGGCAGGTGTCGCTGCTCTTACGGAAAGTCAAGACTGCGTCAAAGAGATGATGGATCTGTATCGTCATCGGCGGAAGCTGCTGCTGGAGGGGATCAACGACATCGACGGAATCAGCTGCAAGGATCCCAAGGGTGCTTTTTACCTTTTTGCCAACATCCAGTCCACAGGGTTGGATTCCAGAACCTTTGCCACAAAGCTTTTGGAGCAGGAGAAAATGCTGGTGATCCCCGGTGTGGGCTTCGGTCCCGGCGGCGAAGGCTTTGTTCGCTTTTGCTATGCCACAAACGATGAAAATATAAGCGAAGGTATCCAACGACTTCGTCGTTTCATGAAAACTTTATAGGAGAAGAAAATGGCAAAAAAGTATGATGTAATGGATGGCAATCAGGCGGCGGCCTATATTTCCTATGCCTTCACCGAAGTTGCCGGTATTTTCCCGATCACGCCCAGTTCACCCATGGCCGAGCTTGTGGACGAATGGGCTGCCAACGGAAAGAAAAACCTGTTTGGACAAAAAGTCCAGGTCGTTGAAATGCAGTCCGAAGGCGGCGCCGCCGGCGCCGTGCACGGCTCGCTGGAAGCCGGCGCCCTCACCACGACCTATACGGCCTCTCAAGGCTTGCTGCTGATGGTCCCCAATATGTACAAGATCGCCGGTGAACTGCTGCCCGGCGTATTCCACGTGAGCGCCAGATCCCTGTCCATCCACGGTCTGTCTATTTTCGGGGATCACTCCGACGTGATGGCCTGCCGCCAGACCGGCTTTTCGCTGCTGGCTTCCTCCAGTCCCCAGGAAGTGATGGATCTTGGGGCGGTGGCACATCTGTCGGCCATCCGGTCCAGAGTGCCGTTCTTGCACTTCTTCGACGGTTTCCGAACTTCTCACGAGCTTCAGAAGATCGAGGTTCTGGATTATAACGACCTGGATCCGCTCCTTGACAGAGGGCAGGTGGACCGGTTCCGTCACAACGCACTGAACCCCGCGCATCCGTTTATCCGGGGCACAACCATCAATCCGGACATCTACTTTCAAGGAAGAGAAGCGCAGAATCTTTATTACGAAGCGGTCCCGGCCATTGTGGAACACTATATGGACCGAATCAACGAGTTGACCGGAAGGAATTATCAACTATTTGAATACTACGGCGCTCCCGATGCCACGCAGATGGTCATTGCTATGGGTTCGGTGACGGAAACCGTCAAAGAAACCGTGGACTATCTGATGACACAAGGTCGCAAAGTGGGCCTTCTCTGTGTTCATCTCTATCGTCCGTTCTCCATTGAACACTTTATCCGTGAGATTCCGGCCACCGTGGAGCGGGTCGCTGTGCTGGACCGGACCAAGGAACCCGGATCCGTGGGAGAGCCGCTTTATTTGGATGTGGCAAACGCCTGCAGAAAAGCCGGTCGGGAGCTGTTGATCGTGGGTGGCCGTTACGGCTTGTCTTCCAAGGATACGACGCCGGCAGACATCATTGCGGTCTATGACAACCTGGATGCGGCAAAGCCGAAAGACAGTTTTACCATCAGCATCAACGACGATGTTACACATTTGTCTCTGCCAAGAGGCCCGGAACCGGAGATTACTCCGGAAGGCCGCATCAGCTGTAAAATCTGGGGCCTGGGCGCCGACGGAACGGTTGGCGCTAATAAGAACAGCATCAAGATCATCGGCCAGACCACCGACATGTACACCCAGGCATACTTTGCATATGATGCCAAAAAATCCGGCGGGGTCACCCAATCCCATCTGCGCTTCGGCAAAGATCCGATCCGGTCGCCGTACTATGTAAGCCGTGCGGATTTCGTGGCCTGCCATGCACCTTCCTATGTGGATAAGTACGACCTGGCCAAAGACCTCAAGGACGGCGGGATCTTCCTGCTCAACTGCCCCTGGAAGGCCGAAGAACTGGAAGAAAAATTGCCGGCTGAGCTGAAAAGAGGCTTGGCTGCAAAAAATGCACACTTTTACATCATCGATGCTCTCGGCATCGCTTCGGGCCTGGGCCTGGGGGGGCGTACCAATTCTGTCCTGCAATCTGCATTCTTTAAATTAGTGGATGTGATTCCTCTGGATGTCGCGTTGGAAGAGATGAAGAATGCGGTACGAAAAACCTACGCAAAAAAAGGAAAAAAAGTGGTAGAGATGAATGTGGCGGCCATCGACGCCGGCATCGACGGACTGATCGAAGTGAGGATTCCGGCCTCCTGGAAAAATGCCAAGGACGCGCCGGCGGATCAGTCGCACCTGCCGGAATTCGTCCGCGATGTAGTGAACCCCATGAACCGCCAGGAGGGAGATGATCTCCCCGTGTCCATGTACGATCGTTTCAATATTCCGGACGGCACCTTCCCCTCGGGGATGACGAAGTACGAAAAGCGCGGCGTGGCCGTTTCGGTTCCGCACTGGGATATCGACAATTGCATCCAGTGCAATCAATGCGCTTTGGTCTGCCCCCATGCGGCTATTCGGCCGATCTTGATCGATGCGGAAGAAAAAAAGAATGCGCCGGCAGGCTTTGAAACGAAAAAGGCGCTTGGCAAGGGTCTGGAATCGTATGAGTTCAGAATTCAGGTATCCCCCTACGACTGTACCGGCTGCGGAAGCTGCGCGGAGGTTTGTCCGGCGAAAACGAAAGCACTGAAAATGAAGCCGCTGGAAGGAGAACTCCATCAGCATGAAAACTGGACCTTCGCTGCGGACGATGTGCGGATCAAAGCAGATGCCGTTAAAGACACCAGCGTCAAGCACAGTCAATTCGCTCAGCCTCTGTTTGAATTTTCGGGCGCCTGCGCAGGTTGTGGAGAGACGCCCTACATCAAGCTGGCGACCCAGCTGTTCGGCGATCGGATGTACATCGCCAATGCTTCGGGTTGCTCCTCGGCCTACGGCGGCACACCGCCTTCTATCCCTTATGCTATCAACAAGGAAGGCGAAGGTCCGGCATGGGCTATGTCCCTGTTCGAAGACAATGCGGAATATGCCTACGGCATGCTGCTGGGCTCCGAAAAAGTGCGCAGCACCATTGCCGACAAAGCCGGCGTACTGATGGGCACATCGGCGGAGAACGCGGTCAAGGCTTATTTGGAAGGCCGTGATGATTCCGCGCGCACAAGAGCGGTCTCTTCGGAACTGATCGCGGCATTGGAGGCCTTCAAACCGAAAAATGACA
>JAQUXD010000029.1:0-3405 GCA_028692535.1 Eubacteriales bacterium
TGCATACTTGATTTGTACTTGGACTTTGTCGATCGCATGACGGGAAAGCGTCGGCCGATTCGGATCGATCTGCTTTAAAAGGTCGTATGTCATCTCCGGCCTTTTCATAAGCTCAGCCAGCGTGGTTCTATTGTTTAACGCAGCGCTCCCATGAGCGCACAGATAATCGTTAATAGACGATGGGCTCACCTCAACGGAAGAAAGACGCGCAAGCTCCGCTTCCGCTTCCGCGCTGATTTTCTGATAGCGGGCATACCGCTCCTCTGTCACCAGACCCAGGGCATACCCTTTTTCCGTGAGACGCGTATCCGCATTGTCCTGGCGCAGCACCAGTCGATATTCGGCTCTGGAGGTCATGATTCGATACGGCTCATTGGTTCCCTTCGTGATCAGATCGTCGATGAGCACGCCGATATATCCTTCGGAGCGATCGATCACAAAGGGTTCTTTTCCATCCAGCTTCCGCACGGCATTGATACCCGCCATAAGTCCTTGTGCTGCGGCTTCTTCGTATCCGGAGCTGCCGTTGAACTGCCCGGCGCAAAACAGATTTTCGAATTCGCGGTGCTCCAGATTCATCTGAATGTCCAGCGGATCGATGCAGTCGTACTCGATGGCATAGGCCGGCCGAACGATTTCCAGATTTTCCAGTCCGGGAATGGTTTTATAAAAAGCTTGCTGTACATCCTCCGGCAGACTGCTGGACAAACCCTGCAGATACATCTCGTCCGTCGAAAGACTTTCCGGCTCCACGAACAGCTGATGACGATCCTTGTCTGCAAACCGTCGGATCTTGTCTTCGATAGAAGGACAATACCGCGGGCCCACCCCTGTGATCTGACCTCCGAATAACGCCGACAAATGAGAGTTCTCGCGGATCACCCGATGCGTCTCCTCGTTCGTATAAGAAAGATAGCAAGGGACTTGATCTGCCTGCAGTTCTTCGTTCATGAACGAAAACGGCACGATCACGGGATCTCCGTATTGCGGGATCATCTTGGAATAGTCAAGGCTTTTGGACAAGGCTCTGGCCGGCGTTCCCGTCTTAAAGCGACGGAGCCGAAGACCGCTGGCCTGCAAGTTGTCGGACAAGGCATCGGAAGGCGATAATCCGTTGGGTCCGCTTGGATAGGCCGCATCTCCGATAAAAATCATACCTTTTAAAAAAGTGCCGGTAGCAATGATCACGGCCCCTGCGCCGTAATAAACACCGGTCTTCAGCTTGACTCCCCGGACTTGCCGCCGGTCGTCAAAGTCGATGTCTACGACCTCTCCCTGTTTTAGAAAAAGGTTCTCCTGTTGCTCAAGGACGCGCTTCATTTCCTGATGATAAGCAACTTTATCGGCCTGGGCCCGAAGGGAATGGACCGCCGGTCCCTTCGCTGTGTTGAGCATTTTGCTCTGGATAAACGTTTTATCAATCGCAAGACCCATCTGACCGCCCAGGGCGTCGATTTCCCGAACCAGATGTCCTTTGCCCGTGCCTCCTATGGAAGGATTGCAGAACAAAAAGGCGACAGCTTCCAGATTGATGGATAAAATCAACGTCTTTTTTCCCATCCTGGCTGAGGCCAGCGCCGCTTCGCAGCCTGCGTGCCCCGCTCCGATCACCACAATATCGTATTCTCCCATGTGTTTGATATTCATACGCTACTTTCCCAGGCAGAAACGGGAAAAGATCTCTTCCAGAATCTCGTCTCCCGCCGTCTGTCCCGTAATTTCTCCAAGCAAATCGAAGGCCGCCCGGGTATTGACCTCTATAAAATCCATCGCTTCCTGTCGCCGTGTCATGGCCAGAGCTTCCTCGATCTCCTCCCGGGTTCGCCTTAACAATTCGATATGCCGCACATTGGTAACCAGTACGTCGTCCTTGCGGCGGACTTTCCCGCCGGTGATCCAATCCGTAATCGTTTCCTCCAGTCGATCCAATCCGATCCCTTCCGTCAGCGAAGTGGACAAGACGACGGACTTAGGCAGAAGCGCGCTCATCTCCTGTTGTGTGAGGACGCGTGGAAGATCCGACTTGTTCAGCAATACAATGCACCGCCGATCGTCCAGCAAGCGACACAACTCCCGGTCTTCATCGGAAAGAGGCTGGCTGGAATCCACTAAAAACAGAAGCAAGTCCGCCTTGTTGAACGCTTCTTTGCTGCGTTGGATACCCAGGCGTTCCACCACGTCCTCCGACTCTCGGATCCCGGCGGTATCCGTCAGCTTAACAGGAATCCCGTTCAGCGAAACCTGCTCCTCGATGGTGTCCCGGGTCGTCCCCGGGATCTCAGTTACGATAGCCCGGTTTTCCCGAAGGAAGAAATTGAGCAATGAGGATTTTCCCACATTGGGTTTACCCACAATCGTCACGGAAAATCCTTCTCGAATCATGCGCCCTTCCTGAGTAAACTCCAGCAATTTCAAGCATTCATCGTTTATTTGCATTAAGCTATTTTCAATTTGTCCGTACGTGATCTCTTCAATATCTTCATCAGGATAGTCCATGTTCACCGTCAACAGGATCAGCAACTCCTTTAACGCGTCTCTGAGCCGGGCGACACGCATGGACAACGTTCCCTCAACTTGCCCCATAGCCACATCAAAGCTCTTGTCGGATCGTGCCTGAATCAAATCGATCACGGCTTCGGCCTGGGCCAGATCGATGCGTCCGTTCAGAAATGCTCTCTTCGTAAACTCTCCCGGCTCGGCCGGAGCGGCGCCCAAACGAAAACAGGCAGCCAGGATATTCCGCAGAGATACCAGGCTGCCGTGACACTGGATCTCTATGAGATCTTCGGCCGTATAGGAACGGGGCGCTTTCATATAGACACAAAGAACCTCGTCCAGTGTCTCTCCGGTTTCCGGATCCCGGATAAACCCATAATGCATCCGGCGAGGCTCCGCTTCGCTCCGGCTCATCGTCTTTCCGGCCGGCGATCGAAACAAGCCCAGGAAAATATCCAGGGATTCCGGTCCCGACATCCGTACGATGCCGATCCCGCTCTCGCCGTAGGCGGTGGCGATGGCTGCAATTGTCCGGGCATTGCTCATATTGGTATCCTCCTTCCTCAACGATTGAAAAAAGGCTGCATCAGAGCAGCCTTTGATCTTATTTCTGAGGTTCGATGATCACCCGTCTATAGGGTTCTTCCCCTTCACTTTTTGTCGTGACCTCCGGTCTGCTCTGAAGCGCGGTATGGATCACTTTTCTCTCGTAAGGATTCATCGGCTCCAAACGGATGCTCCTTCCGGACTTTTGAGCCTTGTCAGCCAGACGGTTGGCCAGCTTCTCCAGCGTCAGTTCCCTCTTTCGCCGATAGCCTTCCGCATCGATCACGACGCGGGTGTAGCCGTCTTTCTCTTTGTTAACGACCAGGCTGGTCAAGTACTGTATCGCATCCAGCGTCTGTCCCC
>JAQUXD010000029.1:3505-15607 GCA_028692535.1 Eubacteriales bacterium
AATCTTGACTTCGACCTGATCTCTTTTAAGCTTCAGGTCTGCCAGGGCCAGTTCGACGGCGATGTCGACACTGTCGCCCCATTTTTCCGCATATTTCATGATTGTCCTCCGAAGACAGTTGATTTACTTTTTCTTTTTCATTGCCTGCTCTACCTCTACACGCAGGCGTTGTTTTTCTTTTTGCTTGTTCAGGAAAAACGTCTGAACGATCATCAGTCCGTTTCCGACTGCCCAGTACAACGCCAGACCCGACGGGAACGTTCTACCCATCATAAATATCATGATCGGGAAGAAGTATTTCATTCCGGACATCATGTTGTTGGCGTCGCTGGGTGTAGCTCCCATCGTCTGAGAATAGGTGAAAAATGTACTCAGCCCTGCTGCGATGGGCAGGATCCAATTATCCGGTTGACTCAGATCCGGAACCCAGAGAAACGCTTCGTGCACAGCTACGATCATTTCGGGCTGAGTCATATAATCCAGCGGATTCCGTAAAAGGCTGAAAAGGCCCATGATGATCGGCATTTGCACTAAAAGAGGCAGGCAACCGCTCATAGGATTGAATTTCTCCTTCGCATACAGCTCCTGCAGCTTTTTGTTCATCGTTTCCTTGTCGTTCGCATAACGCGTCTGTATCTCTTTCAGCTTCGGCTGGATCTCAGCCATGGCTGCGGAACTCTTGATCTGCTTGGAGTACAGCGGCAACATGCAGATCCTGACGATCACTGTCAGCAAAATGATGGACAGGCCGTAATTGTTTACAAATCCATAGATATAGGCGAGCAAGGAACCGATTGGTCCGGCGAATATTCCGATAAGTGTATTCATTGTTCCTCCGATGTTGCTTCTTTCGTGAAGCTTTTTATGGCAGCGGATCGTATCCGCCCGGATTCCAGGGATGACAGCGCAAGACCCTTTTGATTCCCAGCCGGCTTCCTTTGATGGCCCCGTATTTGATGACAGCCTCTTTAAAGTACGCCGAGCAGGTCGGCTCAAAGCGGCAGGTCTTGGGCAGGAAGGGGGAAATCATTCTCTGGTAAATGTTAATAAACAAAACAATCAGTTTCTTCATAACATCACTTAATGATCCCGGCTCTTTTGATTGCGGCTTCCATTGCTTTTTTCACATCCGCACATTTCGAATCCAAAATGGTCTGTCGAGCGATAAAGATGAAATCCCACCCCGGAGGAATTTGATTCTCCAACTGACGGTAGCTTTCTTTCATCAAACGTCTGGCCCGATTTCTCTGTACGCTTTTTCCGACTTTTTTGCTGGCCAGAAAAGCCTTTCTGCTGTAGGGAAGATGATTTTTTCTGTAAAAGACCACAACGAATTTACTCGCTACCGATCGCTCTCTCCTGTAGATATTGGTGAAATCCTCTTTTTTTCTGAGCACATCGGCCTTTAACATTCGTTCACTTCCTGAAGGGTTCCATTAGCAAAAAGACCACGAAACGCGGCCTTTATGCAGAAAGAGATTTTCTTCCTTTTAACCTTCTTCTCTTCAGTACATTTCTTCCGTTTTTCGTACTCATTCTTTTTCTGAAGCCATGCTCTTTGCTTCTTTGACGCTTCTTGGGCTGATAGGTCATTTTCATTTCGCTTCTCCTCCTTTCTTCTTCATTATTTCTATGCAATCGCAACGGTCATTATATAATTTTCGGCAATTTATGTCAACCTTTTTACATGCCCGCTGTGAATGTCAAAAACTTTCCCTTCGGGCAGTCGCCGAAGGATTTCCTCTTCAATTCCGGTCGCTGTGATAAATACCTGCACGTCTTTCATTGCCTCAATCAGAAATGTCTGTCTCCCTTCGTCCAGTTCCGACAGTACATCATCCAACAACAAAACGGCGTTTTTTCCGGTTTCCTGACGAATCAGACTTATTTCTGCCAGCTTCATGGCTAATGCCGCGGTACGTTGCTGTCCCTGAGAACCGAACTGTCTTATGTCTGTTCCGTTTACCGAAATTGCAAGATCGTCCTTGTGGGGACCGGACACGGTATAGCCTCTATAATAGTCCTTTTCCCTGTTTTTTCTCAACAGAGAAAGAACATCTTCCTTGTCCGTTTCTTTGTCCTTTGTTTCCCCTTTCAAAAAATCCCCTTCGTACATTATTTCCAGGGTTTCTTTGCCTTCGGAAATCGTATGGTGGATCTTCTGGCTGATTTCCTTCAACCGCTTGACGAAATCTCTTCTTTCCCGGGTAAGACGCAGTCCGTACTCAGCCAGGGCTTCGTCGTAGGTTCCCAAAAGCGAATCTTCTCTTCTCTGTATCCGAAGAAGTGCGTTGCGCTGTTTCAATACCCTTTTATATTGTCCGAGGGTACTATAGTATATTGGCTTCAGCTGGCAAAGTTCTCTGTCCAAAAAGCGTCTTCTGTTCTCGGGCCCCTCTTTGATGATCCGAAGATCTTCCGGAGAAAAAACCACAATGTATACTTCTTCCAGCAATTCCATGCTCCGCTCCAGTTTAATTCCCTGTACGCGGATGATCTTTCCTTCTTTTCTGTAGATAATCTCGATCTCTTTTTCTGTATCTGCCTCTTCCGAATCGCAAACGACAGCCCGTATCCGGGCAAAAGCTTTTTCAAAGCCTATCATATCCGAATCCTTGTTGGTGCGAAAAGACTTTCCGAGACCCATAATAAAAAGACTTTCGAGCAGGTTTGTTTTTCCCTGAGCATTTTCTCCGAGAAAAATATTGATTTTCTCGTCAAAAGAAACATGCTCCTCTTCGTAGTTTCTGAAATTGTTGAGGAATATTTCTTTAAAATACATTCCTTAGTTCGCCGCGATTCTCACAGGAAGAACCAGATATAAAAATGCATTCCCCTCCAAAGGCTTGATCAGGCAGGGGCTTGTGCTGCTGGTCATTTCAAAAACGATCTCTTCTTCCTCCAGGGCTTTAAGCACATCGGCTATATATTTTGAATTAAAGCCGATCACCAGCTCTTCTCCTTCTGTTTCACAGGAGATCTTTTCTCTTACGTTCCCCTCTTCACTTCTGGAGGTGATTTCCATGAACCCTTCTTCAATATGTACTTTTATGAGGTTGTTCTTTCCTTCTTTTGCCAAAAGGGACGCTCTTTCAATACTGTTGAGCATTTCTCCGCGTTCCAAAACACATCTTGTTTTGTAATTCTTCGGAATAATGTCTGCGTATTTAATAAAATCCCCTTCCATCAAACGGCTGATCACCCGTGTGTCTGCGGTTTTGATCTCCATTTTCTTTTCATCCAACAGGATTGTTATTTTTTCTTCTTGTATGCTTTCGCTGATCAGCTTGCTGATTTCATTTAATATCCTTGCCGGAACAACGATATTTCTGCTTGCCGTTTCTCCGACTGCTTCCGTAGCGACGGCCATTCGAAAGCCGTCCAGCGCTGCCATGACCAATTCGTTTTCTTTCATCTCCAAAAGACAGCCTGTCAATATCCCTTTCTTCTCGTCTATGCTGGCGGAAAAAGTTGTTTTTTTAATAAGTTCTTTTAAAGCCTCTCTTTGAATAAACAAACTTTCTTCTTCTTTGACAGTTCCGATTGAAGGAAATTCGTCTGCCGGAAGCGCAACGATTGAAAAGTCGGAAGAAAGACAGGAAATACCGAGATTGTTTTTATCGTCCAGTTCCGCTTTGATGGGCGCGTTGGGAAGGCGGCGTATAATGTCCCCGAAAAGCTTTGCCGAAACAACAACAGACCCGTCTTCCGCATCAGACACTTCCATTGTTGTTTCAATGCTCAGATCCAGATCGGAAGCCGTCAGGATCAGTCGATTGTTTTTAACCGTCATCAGGATCCCTTTTAAAATGGGAATGGTTGTTCTTGTAGAGACAGCTTTTGAAACAGTATTAAGAGCTTTGGAAAGGGCGAGCTGAGAGCAAATGAATTTCATGACGGATCTCCTTTTTTATAAATTATTTTAGTAGTTGCAGTAGTAGGGCCTGTGGAAAAGGGGAAAACCTTTCAAAATGTTGAAATTTCCTCAAAAAGGAGGAGTAACAAGCTGTTGATAAAGGTCCTTTTTTTGTGGGCTTGCCTGTGTATAACTATTCGACCAGCAAGCGTTCGATATTGGCAACAGTCGAGCGAAGCTCCGCATTGCTTTCCATTTCGCCGGCAATTTTTTCGTAGCTGTGCCGGATAGTCGTGTGGTCCCGCTGACCGAATTCCTCTCCGATCTTGGGAAGAGAATAATTGGTTTTTTCCCTTATCAAATAAATGGCGATTTGCCTTGGATAGGTGAAATTTCTTGCCCGTTTGGCAGATTCCATATCTCCCACCTTGATCCCGAAGAAAGAGGCTACGGTCTTTTTAATAAGAGAAGGGTTTAATTCCTTATTTTTAATAGTAAAAACTTCCTTCAGAACTTTTTTTGCAAATTCCTTGGTTATTTTTTCGTTGGTCAGACTGGCATGGGCGATGACCCGGGTAAAGGCGCCTTCCAACTCCCGGATGTTTGTTTGTATATTCTGGGCGATCACATCCAATACATCGTTGATGTTTTCCGTAACGACGATCCCTTCGATTTCGGCTTTTTTCGTGAGAATCGCCATACGGGTCTCATAATCCGGCGCTTGAATATCCGCTACCATTCCCCAGGTGAAGCGGGAGCGAAGGCGTTCCGGAATATCTCCCAACTCCTTGGGCGGACGGTCGCTGGAAAACACGATCTGCTTTCCGGTATGGTAGAGCGTATCGAAGGTGTTGAACACTTCTTCTTCCGTGCTCTCCCGTCCCTGAACAAACTGAACATCGTCGAAAAGAAGAAGGTCGACGGTTCGGTATTTATTGCGAAAGGCTTCGTTTTTCTTCTCGCTGATGGCTTTGATCAATTCGTTTGTGAACATTTCCGAAGAAACATACAGCACTTTTCTCTTGGGATTGTTTGCCAGAACAAATTGTCCGATGGCGTGCATCAGATGCGTTTTTCCCAGGCCCGCTTCCCCATATAAAAAGAGGGGATTGTATTCTTTGGAGTATCCCTCGGCAACAGCCAGGCAGACCGCGTGGGCCAGTCGATTGTTGCTTCCCACCACAAAATTATTGAAGTTGTATTTGGGATTCAAATACAATTCATCTGTGAAGGGGTTGGTGTAAGCGCCTTTTTCCTCGATATCTTCGGGCAGCATGATCACGGGCTTTAAGTCCATTTTAAAAGCCTGACGGATCGCTTCGGCAAGGACACTTTTGTAGCGGGTTTCGATATAGGAGATGAGCATATCTCCTCCCGCATAAGTGGATAAAAGAAGTTTGCCCTCTTTTTCGTTCACCCGTATGGGCTTCAGAGGAGCAAACCAGGTTTGCATGGAGACCGACGTAACGTTTTCTGCCAAAAGTTCCAGCACGGTTTCCCAGTTTTTATTGATTTCTGCCTTGGTCATATCCACATCCGATGTTTTTTCAAATTCCCTAAATGTATGGGTGCCTCTCATTATAGCAAAAAAAGTTTTCCACAGGAATAGCGCGATCAAAAACCGTAATTATTGTTATTCCACAGGTTATACACAGGTTGTGTATAACTTCTTCCCCAAAATGCCCAGCCCATAGATGTTGTGGTCACACATCTTTTTGCGTATCAGAAAGACAGGGAAACAAAACAAAGTGAAAAGAAGAATAGCCAAAATAATTTTGGAAGGAAATTTACACAAGGGAAACGGCCTTTGGAAAACCCTTAAAAATCAAGGGTTATATGTACTTCTATTTTGCCGATAGCAAGCAAAAAACGGCGCGGAGAGCGATTTTTTTTGCCTTTGTAATACCGTGTGGTCTTTTTGGCGAAAAGCATTGTGTTTTTGCGGGTTTTTTGGTATAATGAGCCGAGTTTTGGCCGAAACGCCAAATCAAGCAGAAAATCAATGGGAGGAAGAGATGTCGTTAGAGAATTCCAAGGAAATGTCCATGGCAAATAAAGTGTACAACGCCGAACAGATCCAAGTACTGGAGGGGTTGGAACCGGTCCGTAAAAGGCCGGGCATGTATATCGGAACCACCGGTCCTCGGGGACTGCACCACTGTGTGTACGAAATCGTGGACAACAGCATAGACGAAGCCCTGGCAGGATTTTGTAAAAATATCACCGTCACCATCCGCGCGGATAATTCCATAGAGGTTATCGACGACGGCAGGGGGATGCCGGTGGACCTGCATCCGAAGCTTCAAAAACCGGCGCTGGAAGTCATCATGACGGTCCTGCACGCCGGCGGAAAATTCGGAGAAGGCGGCGGATACAAAGTATCCGGGGGTCTTCACGGCGTAGGCGCGTCCGTCGTGAACGCACTTTCTTCTTATATGGAAGTAGAGAGCTGTCGTGACGGAAACATATATCAGCAGACGTATTCCAGAGGGAAGGCGACCAGCGAACTGACCATCGTAGGCGAGTGCGGGAAGCGAACCGGATCCAGAACGATGTTTGTTCCGGACGAAGAAATATTCGATGAAATCGATTTCAGCTACGATACGCTGGAATACCGCCTTCGGGAAATGGCCTTTCTGAACAAGGGGATCCGGATCATCCTGAAGGACGAGCGGGATGGACGAAAAAAATCCACGACCTTCCATTACGAGGGAGGCATCCGGGAATTCGTCAAACATCAGAACAGAAACAAAGAGGTGATCCATCCGGATATCATCTATTTTGAGATGCAGAACCACGACAAGGAAGTGGAAGTGGCCATGCAATACACGGATCGTTACAACGAGATGATCCTTTCCTATGCCAACAACATCAACACCACTGAGGGCGGCAGCCACATGGTGGGCTTTAAATCCGCGCTCACCCGTGTTTTCAACGAGTACGCAAAGCGCAACAAATTCATCAAAGAAGGGGAAGAGGGTCTTGCGGGGGAAGATATCCGAGAAGGCCTGACCGCGATCATTTCCGTCAAACTCACCCAGCCTCAGTTCGAAGGGCAGACCAAGACCAAGCTGGGGAATTCCGACATGCGCGGTTATGTGGAGACTACGACCAACGAACATCTTATGGCCTTCCTGGAGGAGAATCCCCAGCAGGCCAGAGTTATACTGGATAAATGTCTGCGGGCGGCCCGGGCCAGAGAAGCTGCCCGGAAAGCCAGAGAGCTTACCCGCAGAAAAGGCGTTCTGGACGATATGTCCCTGCCGGGAAAGCTGGCAGACTGCACGGAGAAAGACCCGGCGCTTTCGGAGATTTTTCTGGTGGAAGGAGATTCCGCAGGCGGTTCGGCCAAACAGGGAAGAGACCGGTACCGACAGGCGATCCTTCCGCTTCGCGGCAAGATCCTGAATGTGGAAAAAGCCAGACTGGACAAGATTCTCAATTCCGAAGAGATCAAGAATATGATCACAGCTTTCGGCTGCAGCATCGGAGACGATTTCAACATCGAAAAGCTTCGATATCATAAAATCATCATCATGACCGACGCTGATGTAGACGGCGCGCATATCCGCACGCTTTTACTTACATTTTTCTACCGCTATATGACGCCGCTCATCGAAGGCGGCTACGTCTATGCGGCACAGCCGCCACTGTTCCAGACGAAAAAGGGAAAAGAAGTATATTACACGTACTCGGAACGGGAGCAGGAGAAGCTCATGGCCGAATTGGCCGACAAGCCCGGCGGAAAACCCGGGATCCAGCGATACAAGGGTCTGGGCGAAATGGATTTTCATCAGTTGTGGGAAACCACCATGGATTACAACAACCGGACGCTGATCCAGATCACCCTGGAGGATGTGGCAGCCGCCGATGAGATTTTTACTACGCTCATGGGCGACAAGGTTCCTCCCCGTAAAAAATTTATCGAAGACAATGCAAGATATGCGACCCTTGACATCTAAAGCAGGAGGAAAAAATGTCGGATCTTATAAATGACAGAAAATTGATACAGCACGAAATCCACGACGAGATGAAAAATTCCTACATCGATTACGCTATGAGCGTTATCGTGGGCCGCGCGCTGCCCGATGTGCGGGACGGTCTGAAGCCGGTGCACCGAAGAATCCTGTACGGCATGAGCGAGCTGGGCGTCACCCCGGACAAGCCGCACAAAAAATCCGCCCGTATCGTCGGTGAAGTCATGGGTAAATACCATCCCCACGGCGACAGCTCCATTTACGACGCCATGGTTCGAATGGCTCAGGAATTTTCCATTCGATACATGCTGGTGGACGGTCACGGCAACTTCGGCTCCGTGGACGGAGACGGCGCGGCGGCCATGCGTTATACCGAAGCAAGGATGACGCCTTTTGCCCTGGAAATGCTCCGGGACATCGACAAGGACACCGTGGATTTTATGCCCAACTTCGACGAAGAAGAGAAGGAGCCGGTTGTTCTGCCCTGCCGATATCCAAATCTGCTGGTCAACGGCAGCAACGGGATCGCCGTGGGCATGGCCACCTCCATTCCGCCCCACAATCTGGGGGAAGTGATCGACGGCGCCATCAAGCTGATCGAAGACGAAAACGCCACGATCGAGGATTTGATCAAGATCGTCAAGGGTCCGGATTTCCCTACAGGGGCCATCATCATGGGCAAGGGCGCTGCCAAAGAAGCCTATAGGACCGGACTGGGCCGGGTAAAAGTGCGGGCGAAATCGGAAATCGAAGAGACCGCCCGGGGCCGTTCGCAGATCATCGTATCGGAGATCCCTTATCAGGTGAACAAATCCAGGCTGATCGAAAAGATCGCGGATCTGGTCAAAGAAAAGAAAATCGACGGGATTTCCGGCATCCGGGACGAATCCAACCGGAACGGCATGCGGATCGTGATCGAACTCAAGGCTGCGGCCAACCCGCAGATTACCTTAAACCGGCTGTATAAGCATACGTCCATGCAGGAAAGTTACAGCATGATCATGCTTGCGCTTTGCGACGGACAACCGAAGGTGATGAACCTTCATGAGATTCTCAGCGAATACCTGAAACACCAGAAAGAAGTTGTGACGCGGCGGACCCGCTTCGAGCTGGCCAAGGCCGAAGCCAGGGCCCACATCCTGGAGGGGCTTCGGATCGCTCTGGATAACATCGATGAGATCATCCGGGTCATTCGGGCGTCCTACAGCGATGCCAAAGAACGGCTCATGCAGATTTTCGGGCTATCCGACATTCAGGCCCAGGCCATCCTGGAAATGCAACTGCGCCGACTTCAAGGACTGGAACGCAAGAAGATCGAAGACGAATATGCGGAGCTGATGCAAAAGATCGCTTATTATAAGGAGTTGCTGGCGGACGAAAAAATGCTCATGAACGTCGTCCGTGACGAACTGCAGGAAATCAGGAACAAATACGCCGACGAAAGGCGCACGAAGATCGTGGCCAGTACAGAAGAGCTGGAGGACGAAGATCTGATCGCCGAGGAAAACGTGGTGATCACGCTGACGCACCTTGGATACATCAAGCGGATCTCCGCGGACACCTACCGGACCCAGCGCAGAGGCGGCCGGGGCATAACGGGTCTGGCTACACGGGACAATGATTTCGTAAAGAACTTGATCAGCACCTCGACCCACGATTATCTGATGTTCTTTACCAACACCGGGAAAGCGTACCGCACGAAAGCCTACGAGGTTCCCGAAGCGCAGCGTACCGCGAAAGGCACGCCTGCGGTCAATTTCCTGAACCTGATGCAGCGGGAGCGGATCACGGCTGTGATCCCCATCCGGGATTTCGAGCAGGATAAATTCCTGATCGCGGTTACAAAGAGCGGTACGATCAAGAAGATGCACATTTCCCAATTCGACACCAGCAGGAAGGCCGGATTGATTGCAATCAAGCTCAAGGATGGCGACGAACTGATCGGCATCAAGGAGACCACCGGAACCAGCAACGTGATCATTGTTACACGCCGAGGAAAATGTATTTGCTTCAACGAAGAAGACGTTCGGACCATGGGCCGTGCCGCCGGAGGCGTGCGGGCCATCACGCTGGAGAAAAACGACGAAGTGGTGGCAATGGAGCTGGCAGAAAAGAGCGAGGAGCTTTTGGTGGTAACCCGGAACGGGTACGGAAAGCGCACAAGGGTGAAGGAATACAAGATCCAGGCCAGAGGCGGAAAAGGGCTGCTCACTTACGACAAGACCAAGTTCAACAAAACAGGAGAATTGATCGGCGCAATGGTTGTAAACGAAGACGACGACGTGTTCCTGATCAACTCCGACGGCATTATTATCCGCATCAACGCCGGGGAAGTGTCCCGACTGGGGCGGACCACCCAGGGTGTGCGCATCATGCGCGTCCAGGAGGAATCCATCATCGTCACCATGGCCAAGGCCATTCGGGAAGATGAGGTGGATATAGAGGAAGAAAGTATAGAAACAAGCGAAGACGCGTCCAAGGATGACCAGCTGAAGCTGGACGTGGAATAAACGCAAGACCATACAACCGCTGCGAAAATTTTCGCAGCGGTTTTCTTTTGTCGAAACAGGCAAATCGTTTAAGCTGTGTTTAAATGCTGTTTACAAAAGGCCTTTCTTCGCAAGAAAACTCTTGAATAAACCTCAGAAAAACAAATTCATAAACGGAAAGTAAAATCCTTTGTTGTTAAGATGAGGTACAAGGAGGGTTATAAAGATGAACCAAACAGAATCCAAAAAACCAACATTCGGTATTTCTCTGTTGATCGTTGCATTCCTATTCATAGCACTTGTTGTTCAGGTCGCTGTTTACGGAAGCCCCGACATCCATCTGACACTGGTATTCGCTTCTGCCGCAGCAGCCCTTGCGCTGATGCTTACGGGTACAAAGTGGAAGACCATCGAAGAAGGTATCCTTCACGGCTGCGGGATCGCAACGATCCCCATGCTGATCCTGATGTTTATCGGAATGCTGATCCCGGCGTGGATCGCTGCAGGAACCATTCCGACACTGATCTATGTGGGTCTTAAAATCATCAGCCCCACGTTCTTCCTGCTCACTGCCGCTCTGGTCTGCTCCATGGCCTCCATCGCCACCGGAAGCAGCTACACCACCGGCGCCACCTTTGGTGTTGCATTTATGGGTATCAGCCTGGGCCTGGGCATTCCGGCTCCGATCACCGCCGGCGCGGTAATCAGCGGCGCGATCATCGGCGACAAACTTTCTCCGTTGTCCGACTCCACAAACCTGGCAGCCGGCGTCTCGGAAGCCAATCTGTTTGACCACATTAAAAGCATGTTCTACACCACAATCCCCGCATTTATTATTTCCATCGTGCTTTATACGGTCATCGGATTCCGTTATTCGGCAGACAACATCGATACAGCTACTGTCGACTTGATCCTGGAAGGGCTTGCTTCCAACTTCAACATGTCTCCTCTCTACATGCTCATCAGCTTGCTGCCTATGGTCGCAGTAGTGTTTATGGCTGTTAAAAAGATCAACGC
Source organism: Eubacteriales bacterium (assembly GCA_028692535.1). GTDB lineage: Bacteria > Bacillota > Clostridia > Peptostreptococcales > Anaerovoracaceae > UBA10908. The sequence goes on from JAQUXD010000029.1 coordinate 14,845, forward strand.
CCTGGCTGCCATGGTCATTGCGGCGATCTTCGGCATGCTGTTGGCCATGCTGTTCCAAGGGAGAGGCATCTACGAGATGATGGGCTTTATGAATTACGGCTTCAGCATCGACACAGGCATCTTCGAAGTCAACAAACTATTGAATCGCGGCGGGATCCAGGCCATGATGTGGACGGTCTCTCTGGGATATCTGGGACTGAGCTACGGCGGCATTCTGGAAAAAACGGGTGTACTGGAAACGTTGCTCAACAAGATGGTCAGCATTACCAATACACCGAGAAAACTCATCATCACCCACGTATTTTCTTCAATCGCGGTAAACATGCTTTCCGCCAGCCAGTATGTAGCCATCATGATCCCGGGAAGAATGTATCTGCCGGCCTACAAAAAACTGGGCATCAAGACCAATGTCGCCTCCAGAACCTGCGAAGATTCCGCAACAGTCACTTCGCCTCTGGTTCCCTGGGGCCTGTGCGGCGTCTACTTCGCCGGTGTATTAGGGGTTGCAACTTTAGATTATTTACCGTATACTTTCCTGGCCTTGTTTGTTCCGGTAATCGCTATACTTTATGCTGTAACCGGTAAATTCATATTTATGGAGGACACAGGAAAGGTTCAGGAAGATGATATCTAAGAAAGACACAACATCCCTGCTGCAGCAGCTTGTAGAGATCCAAAGCCCTTACTTTCAGGAAGATCGGATCATGGACTTCGTGAAAGAGTGGCTTGTCCGGCAGGCTCTGCCGGCAGAAATTCGTGAGTA
>JAQUXD010000030.1 GCA_028692535.1 Eubacteriales bacterium
CGTTCATGTATAATGTATTCGGGTGTGATATAATAAATCGGTGTTATCGTTGAACCGGAGGATTTATTATGTATAACAAATTTCAAGAAGACAAAAACGGGCAATTGGAGCTGCTGGATACGGTTCTTTCCGAGGCCGGAGCCTTTTTGTCACGGCGGGAAGACGACACGGTCTACCCGATATTCCCCCAAAAGGAAGCGATGCGCGTCAGTGACGAGGGCCTTGGCGCCCGCGGTGCATTGGACTATTTTTTAAAGAATTACGCGCCTTATGTTTCATTGAATACCGGTCCCAGATTCTACGGATTCGTCGTGGGCGGCGTTACGCCGGCAGCCTTGGCCGGTGACTGGCTCACTTCACTCTACGATCAGAATGCCTTCGGAACGGCGGGCCACCTGGATCGCCATATCGAGATGGAGGCGGTGTCCGGCCTGATCGATCTGCTGGGGCTGCATTCCGATATGACGGGAAGCTTTACTTCCGGCGCTACGATGGCTACTGCAGCCGCCCTGGCCGTTGCCAGGGAATGGGCCGCCCAATCTCAAGGCAAGACAGCCAACGACGGTGTGTACGGACTGGAGCGCCCCGTGATTCTGTCCGGGACGGCTCATCCGTCGGTGTATAAAGGCTTGTCCATCCTGGGCCTTGGAAGAAACAGCCTGACTGTAGTAGATGCATTGGAGGGGCGGGAAGCCGTAGATGTCAAGAAACTGGAGCAGGCACTTGCACAAAACAGCGGTAAGCCTTGTATCGTGATTGCCAACATGGGCACTGCGAATTCCGGAGATGTGGATGATTTGAAATCTATCGCTGCCTTGAAAGAGAAATATGACTTTTACCTCCATGTGGACGGTGCCATCGGGATCGTTGCCGCTGCTTCGGATCAGTATCGGCCGCTTTTCGAAGGGATCCTTCTGGCGGACAGCATAACCATCGATTGTCACAAGTGGCTCAATGTGCCCTACGATTCGGCCATCGCATTGGTGCGAAAGGAACATAAGGAATACCAATACCGGACCTATGCTCAGGAAACAGCTGTCAAAAATACAGTTTCCGAAGAAACTGACTATACCAATCTCGGCAACGAAGGCAGCCGCCGTTTCCGCGCTCTGGCTGTCTGGATGTCGCTCATGGCCTACGGAAAGAAAGGGTATGCCGAAATGGTAGAGCGCGATTGTGCTATGGCAAGGCTCTTTGCTGAGAAATTGGAATCCTCCGGTATTCTTCGACTGATGGGACCCGTGCGCCTGAACGGGTTTGCCTTTACGTTCAACAAAGATCATGTGAGCGATGAGGAAATATTGGCGCTGCGTCAGAAGATCCGTTTGGACGGTGCTGCTTTTCTGAATCATTCGAAGGTTTGCGGCGTACCCGTACTCCGCTGCAGTCTCAGCAACTGGGCTATTCAGGAAAAGGATGTGGAGGCGGTTGCTGCCTCTGTGATCCGCTGTGCCACGGAAATGCAGAATCAGAAGGAGGCCGCCAAATGATTTACAGACCTTTGGGAAAAACCGGCATGTCGGTCAGCATCGTCGGACTGGGCGGCGAATACCTGGAAGGACAGGATACGGATGCGGTTCGTCAGGTGATGGATCGGGCCATAGATGCCGGTGTGAACATTCTGGATATTTTTATGTCCGAGCCTAATGTGCGCAGCAACATCGGGGCTGCGCTCAAAGGCAGGAGAGATAAGATGTTCCTCCAGGGGCAGATTTGTTCCGCCTGGGTGGAAGGACAGTACACGAAAACCAGAGATCTTGCCGTCTGCAAAGAGTCCCTTGAAGACCTGTTTGTCCGTTTGGGGACCGATTATATCGATATCGGCATGATTCACTATTGTGATACGGAAGAAGATATGAAACTGCTGGAAGACAACGGTATTATTGACTATTGCCTTGAAATGAAAAAATCCGGGCGTTTTCGGAGTCTCGGCATCGGTTGTCATAATTCCACTATTGCGAAAAAACTGGTGGAAACAGACCTTTTCGATGTGTTGATGTTCAGCATCAATCCCGCTATGGATATGATTTATAACCATTATAGTATCGACGGTTTCATGGAAAAAGTAGACGGTCTCAAAGACGGCGGAGAAGCTCCGGCGCAACTGGATGTGGATCAGGAACGGGCTGAGTTATACACGCTGTGCGAAAAAAAGGGAGTCGGCATCACGGTCATGAAAGTGTATGGGGGCGGACGACTGCTTTCCGCGGACACCTCACCTTTTCGTCAGGCAATGACTACGTCTCAATGTATACAGTACGCCTTGTCTCGTCCCGGGGTAGCCAGCGCTCTGGTTGGCGTCAAATCCGTAACGGAACTGGAAGAGGCCTTAAAATATCTGAAAGCAAACGATGAGGAAAAGGATTACAGCTGGATTTTTAATCATATCGAATCCTACAGCGGGAATGCCTGTGTCTACTGCAGTCATTGCCAGCCTTGCCCTGTTGAGATCAATATTGCAGCGGTCACCAGGCTTTTGGATCAGGCGCGGATTTCAGGAATTACACCGGAGATCCGCCAGGCGTATGATGCGCTGGCTGTCAAGGCTTCCGCCTGTATTTCCTGCGGCGCCTGCAACACACGCTGCCCCTTTGGCATCGATGCGATGGAGAATATGCGTCAGACAGGCGTATTGCTCGGGTGATTAAGATTCTGAACGGATCATAAATCTAAAATAATGGGTTCGTGACCGACAGCCGGAAGAAATTTTCCCAGAAAATCTTTCGTGGGCATGCGCAGGCTGGCAGTATTGATGCAGGGATGACAACCGATGTACCGATGACGCAGCACATCCCGGTCAATCAGCAGCTGTACCCGACTTTCCACGTCATACATCAGGCCCATTACGCTGACGGACCCGGGAGATAAGTTCAGGAATTGTTCCATGTAGGATTCCGGAGCAAACTCCAGACGGCTGGTGCCGATCAGATGAGAGACCTGTTTCGTCACAAATTTCTTTCGACCCGGCATCATGAGCAGGAAGAAAGCATCCTTCGCCTTGTTGCAGAGAAAGAGGTTTTTGCATAAGTCGATCTCAAGCAGCTCATCGATATCTCCACAATCTGCGATGGTCATTTTGATCTCGTGGTCCAGCCAGGCGTAGGGGATATCCAGCCGATCCAGCAAATCGAAGGAATCGAGCTCCTTCTGAAGTCGACCTTCCGGTTCGGGACCGACGGTTTTAAGGCAGGAATTGAATTCTGTCATCAAGATACTCCTATTGTGTTATCTGTGTTTGCGCAAACGTCACATTACACTATAGTCGTTTGACCGAGATATCGCAAGAAGAGTGAATGTATTTCATTATTCCTTGATTATACAACGAGATGATTGTATGATATATGCATATTAGTTGAAGATACTTGAAGGCGTTTGTCTTCAGGAGATTCACAGAAAGGGAGTGCCTATGACGAGAGAAGAAGCATTGAAGCTGGCCTTTGACTCCGTAGTGGAATGTGACGAAGACATGGCGAGAAAAGCCCTTGCCGCAGGAGATGAACTGGGGATTGCGCCCCTGGAACTTTTAACGGAAGGCTTTGGCGCCGGCATCAAACACCTGGGCGATCTGTTTGGCAGAGGTGAGATATTCCTGCCTGAATTGATTTTTTCAACAGAGATCATGCAGCTGGCTGCATCGGCCATCGAAGAAAAACTCGGTTCCGCCAACACGAGCGCGAAAGGGAAAATGGTGATCGGCACGGTGGAAGGAGACGTCCACGACATCGGAAAAGGCATTGTTGCCGCATTGGTCAAATCCAATGGCATCGAGGTCTACGATCTTGGCAGAGAAGTGCCTGCGGACGTTTTTATCGAAAAAGTTAAGGAAACCGGCGCAGGTTTTGTGGGGAGCAGCGCGCTTCTCACTTCCACGATGACTGTCCAAAAGGAAATCGAAAAGAAATTGCAGGAAGCCGGCCTGCGGGATCAGGTCAAGACACTGATCGGCGGAGCTCCGGTAACGAAGCGCTGGGCCGACAGGATCGGCGCCGATTGTTACTGCGAGGATGCATCCGATACCGTGGATTACATCTTGGCGCAACTGGGAAATTAAGGAGGGGAAGGACTGCATGAGCGAAAAAAAGTACTTTACCCGAATGGGAGACGGATCCATTGTCTACATGACAGCCGAAGAAATTTGGGAGGACATGCGCGCCGGAATGGATGATGCTGTAGATCGTGGCAAGATTCCGCCTCTCAGCGAAGAAGAACTCCAGAAGATTTTTGATATCGTTACCATGCCCGGCGGCGTCGTCGGCGTAAACCCCATCGATGCGGTAGTAACCACTTCGGATTCCGGCTCGGACAAGATTCCCACTAAGTGCGGCATCCCCATCAGTAGGGACACCACAGCGATGATCCACGAACGGGTTCTTGGCTGCGACAGCGTGGATATCGGAAATCCGGACTACAATTATAAGACGGCAAAAGGCATCGCCAAGCGCGAGGCCGGCATTTTGAAGCTGGCTTTGGACAAGACCACACTTCCCTTGTATTACGGCGCCATGCCGAATCTGGGGTTCTACACTAAGCCCGATGGGCCAGTAGACAACTGGGCAGAGCTGCTGCCTCAGGGCAAGATCAAAGAAGCTTTGGCGGCTCAGGAAGAAGCGGTGGAACACTCCGTCAATGATATTCTTTTCGTGGCCAAACAAACCTACGAAGTAGGGGCTGACGCCATCGAACTGGACACCAGCGGCGCGGCTGGCGACGCAGATTTTCTGGCTGCGTTGAAGGCCTGTGAGAAAATTACACAGAAATACCCAGAGATGCCGGTGATCATCGGCATGGCCGGCGAATTCGTACTGGGCATGCACGGAAAACTGGAATATGACGGTCAGCGGCTTGCGGGACTTTATCCTCACAAGCAGGTAAAGCTGGCAGAAAAAGCCGGTGCTTCGATCTTCGGAGCGGTGGTCAACACCAATTGCAGCGAGACGTTTCCCTGGAATATAGCCAGAGTCTGTACATTCATGAAAGCTACAGTGGAAGCGTCCAATATACCGGTCCATGCCGACGTGGGCATGGGCGTATGCGCCATCCCTATGTGCGAAAACGTACCGGCCGATGTGGTCACCCGGGCAGACAAATGTCTTATTGAAATTTGCCGCCTGGACGGATTGTAGATAGGCGTTGGTGATCCGCTGGGTATGGAGGCTGCCCATTCGGTGGCTTCCAGCATGGGTGGTGTACGCACCACGGGCGATATGGTTATGCGCCTGCAACTCAGCAAAAAGATGCGTATCGACGAAGCGAAGCGTTATGTGGCTGATAAACTCGGTCTTACGCTGGAGGAGATTTGCGACGTGGTGACCATGTCCGAGGTCCGCGAGGAGCGGGGTTTCGGGCTGGGACATCAGGAGCCCTGCACAGAGTCTACCATGGGAATGGAAGCGAAGTTCAGGATCGCCGAAGCTTTGGATATACGGATCAACTCTGTGGAAAGATTCAAGGAGCATGCAGGAATCAAGTAGCCCGGCAAGGAGTCGGACTGCTGCCCTGAAAGCAATTGATATCTGAAACGAGCAAACAAAAGGGGCGGTATTGCATAATGCCGCCCTTTTACAGACCGGAGGGATCATGGAAACGAGCAAAGTCTGTATATTCGGCGGACGATGCCACCAGTGCGGACGATGTCAGATGCTGGGGCTGGATCCGAGAAAAGAACGCCTGACAATTCTTCCGGGGGAATTTTTGGATAGACTTCCGGTCGGAAGTGAGCGATCTTACGGAGCCGCTTTTGACATCGGAACGACCACGATCGTGGGTATGCTGTGGGATCTGGGTGAAAACCGATTGATCAAAATCGTTTCGGCAACGAATCCACAGTCGAAATACGGGCAGGATGTGATCTCCCGCATCAACTACTGCATGGAGGAGGCGGAAGGCCTTTCGACGCTCCACCGGATGGTCGTCGGTTGTATCAATGAGCTGATGGACCAGCTGACGGAGGATATTCCATCCTTGCCTTTGTCGAAAATTACGGCCGTAGGCAATACGACCATGTGTCATCTGTTATTGGCTCGGGATCCGTCCTCGTTGGCCCGGGCTCCCTACGAACCGGGATACCGCGGTTCGGTGGAAATTCCTGCGCGGAGCATCGGTATTCGCGGAGACGAGGGAACGAAGCTGTTGGTGCTTCCGGGCATTGCCGGTCACGTTGGGTCGGATATCACAGCCGGCATGGTGGCTTCCGGATTACCTCAGATGCAGGGAACGGTTCTGTACATCGATGTGGGAACCAACGGCGAGATCGTTCTGGTTTCAGAAGGACAGTTGTCTGCCTGTTCCGCAGCCGCCGGGCCCGCATTTGAAGGCGCTTCGATCCGCTGCGGCACCCGGGCAACACGGGGCGCCGTGGAACGCGTTGTATTGACGCCTAATAGTGTGGATTGCCCCACGATTTCAGGCGATACGCCATGCGGGATTTGCGGATCCGGCCTGATCGATGCAGTAGCTCAGCTTCTGAAATGGGGGATCGTGGACTACAAAGGAAAAATGAAAAAGCCCGGAGAGGCCCCAGAACTATCTCCTTTTTTACAAAGTCGTCTGTCGATCACAGAAAACGGGCCGGCATTTCTGCTGACGGATACGATACGGATCTACCAACAGGATATCCGGGAGGTGCAGCTGGCCAAGGGCGCGATTCTGGCAGGTTGCGAAATTTTATTGAAAAATGCCGGGAAAACGGTCGACGATTTGGATCGGATCTTAATCGCAGGCGCTTTCGGCAATTACATCGACCGGGAAAGCGCGTTGGGGATCGGTCTGTTCCCCCTTGTAGAACATGCGCTTGTCGTCCACGCGGGGAACGCCGCAGGCGCCGGCGCTTCGATGGCATTGCTGTCAAAGGATGCTTTTTCGAAGGCCGAAGAGGCTGCCGAGACAACCAGGCATGTGAGCCTGTCGTCTTATCCCGGTTTTGAAATGTGCTACGCGCACGCCATGTACTTTCCGAAATGAGAGACGCGATTCAGAAAATCACATTAAACGAACAGGACCTGTACAAAGATGCGCTTGGGTATTTCATCCGCTACAGCGGACTGGACTTGAGCAAGGAAAAGCACCTGCGCATGATGGAGACAGCGCATCAGGCCAGATCGGCAGGTCTGCAGGGTATCGATGTGCGAGCCGTTGTTTGTCGTTGGGATGGAGCATGTTTATCCGGCGGCGTCCTCAGCCGAAACGGCAGCACCTTGGATTGCAGAGCATTCTCGCAGATCCCGGACGGCACTGTGCGCCACGTTTATGCCTTTGTAGTCACCGCCGGCGAATGCATATCATCCGATGCGGATCCGATCACCTCGCAGCTGTTTGCCCACACCTGGGGGACTGCCTATGTGGATGTGTCCAGGAACGCTCTGGCCAATGCATTCCTCGCGGATGCGAAACAGTCTTTTCCGGAGGACGATCTGCAGCTTTCCTCGTATTTCGGGCCGGGCTTCTATGGGATGCCCATGACGGAAAACCAAAAATTATGTTCATGGTTGGAAGCCGATTCCATCGGTGTGGCGACGAAGGAAAACGGGTTGATGCTGCCGTTGAAGAGCTGCTCAGGGCTTTATCTGAGCCTTTCGGACATATCTTTGATGCCCCCGGAATCCTGCGAGGCCTGTGTGGGAAATCCGAAGGGTTGTGCCTACTGCCGAAACGGCAGATTACTTAAATAAGTAAACACAGGCCTGCATCAACTATGATTTCGGAGCGGCAGGGCATAGGATGCCGAGGAGATTCAATGAAAGATTTTACCACCACACAGCGGGAACGGCTTGCGGAGTTGGGCGCTGATGATTCGATTTTGGAAATGACGTTCTCCTCTGAAGCGGAACGCAACCGCTTTTTCCAGACAACGGAAAACGAATGGGTCCGGTTTAACCGAGATCATATCGACTCTCTTCTGAATGAACGAAGAGAACCCATTCTGCTGAGTACGATCAGACTGATGGAGGATTGGCTCAAGCAGGAACAGGGATTTACTCAGGTAGCTACTCCGTCCATTATCACCGGAGACATGCTTGCCAGGATGAATATCAGCGAAGACAGCGACTTGTCTCAGCAGGTTTTCTGGTTGGGTCGCAACAAATGTCTTCGGCCCATGCTGGCTCCGAACCTTTACGTCATGATGAGGGAGCTCAAGCGAATCAGCGGACAGCCTGTCAAGATCTTTGAGTGCGGTTCCTGTTTTCGAAAAGAATCTCAAGGATCCCAGCACTTAAATGAGTTTACGATGCTCAACCTGGTGGAGTTGGCAGCTACTGAAGAAGGTCGGCAGGCAGAAACGCTGGAAACTTACGCCCGATCGGCAATGAAGGTGCTGGGCATCGATCAATATGAACTTGTCAGAGAAGAGTCCGTGGTGTATAAAGAAACTATAGATATTGTCGTAGACGGCCTGGAGGTTGCCTCCGGCGCCTACGGACCTATGTATCTTGACGGACGCTGGGGCGTGTTTGACGTTTGGGTTGGAATCGGCTTCGGTTTGGAGCGGCTTGCAGCCGTACGCGGCGGATTCAAAAATATACGCAGAGCCGGCAAGAGTATTACTTATATCGACGGTTCGCCGTTGAATATATAGTTTTGGATCTGGGGCGCGGATCGCATGGATCATGGGGACTCTAAATCCCTACAGACGGGGGAAGCACCCGTGCGTCTCGCCAGAAGGAGGGAGGAGAATAAATTCTTCCCTCCGAAATTCATTCGAGGTTTATGATGGCTGATGCAACCAGATACTACAGGAAAAACGTGGATTTGTTTCTACTGATCGACCGAATCAAACTTTGGCCGTCGCGAAACGGATATCTGCACGGCATACAATCACTGGAAATACAAGGAGATTACGTGGTGATCACAACCCATTGCGGCGAAACGATCCACGCCCGCAACTCCCGCAATTCCAGAGCCGCCAGATGGCTTCGGAACAAGCTGATCGTCGCGCCCTGCCCGAAGTGCAAGGTGCCGGAATGGAAGATCGAAAAGTACAACAAAACTTTCTTTTCATCAAAGTACGGCAGCGATCTCAAGAGAAAAAAGAACGAATGACCACATCCCATTGAGAGACGCAGTTTGTCTCTCTTTTTCATAAATGATAATGGAAAACAATGGGGTGATATGGTATAATCATACGGATGTTTACGGGACGATCACAATCATGTCAACAAGACGGAGGGATGGATGAAGCCGAAATATAAAAGAATCATTTTAAAAATAAGCGGCGAGGCTCTGGCCGGAGAAAACAAAGTCGGTCTGGATGAAACGATGCTCAACAAAGTGGCAAACGATGTCAAAGCGTTAGTCGCTCTGGATGTGCAAGTGGCCATCGTCGTAGGCGGCGGAAATTTCTGGCGGGGGCGAACAAGCAAGAGCATGGACCGATCAACGGCAGACTATATGGGGATGCTGGCAACCGTGATCAATGCCCTGGCGCTTCAGGATGCTTTCGAAGCCAACGGCATTCCCACGCGAGTGCAGACCGCCATCGAAATGCGGGAGATCGCAGAACCCTATATTCGCAGAAGAGCGCTGGCACATTTGGATCGGGGAATCGTCGTGATCTTTGCGGCGGGCACAGGCAACCCCTTTTTCAGCACCGACACGACAGCGGCGTTGCGGGCGGCTGAAATGGAAGCGGACGTGATTTTTCTCGCCAAAAAGGTGGATGCGGTTTACGACGCGGATCCTTCCGAGAATCCGAACGCCAAGAAGTTTACGCAATTGACGCATATGGATGTGTTGGAAAAAGATCTGAAAGTCATGGATTCTACGGCAGCATCCCTGTGCAGAGACAATAAAATTCTGGTGCACGTGTTCGGTCTGGCCGAAGAAAACGGCATCATGAGAGCTTGTTTAGGAGAGAGTATCGGTACGATCATCCGATAAAAAGCTCGGACAACATTTGTACCCGTATCGAACAAAGGAGGCCTTTATGAGTACCACGCAAGAAGTCTATCAGGAAAAAATGGGGAAGACCCTGCACGTTCTCAAGGGAGAACTGAACACAGTCCGCGCCGGACGCGCCAACGCGGCACTGCTGGACCAAATCCAGGTTGATTACTACGGAACGCCCACTCCGCTTAAAAACCTGGCCAATATTTCCGTGCCTGATCCGCGTACACTGATGATTACACCCTTCGATCCGAAAAGCGTAAGCGGCATTGAGAAGGCCATTTTAACCTCCAATCTGGGTATCAACCCCAGCAACGACGGCAAGAGTGTCAGATTGGCGATTCCTCAGCTGACAGAGGAGCGAAGAAAAGATTTGATCAAGATCATCAAAAAAATGGGCGAAGAGGCTAAAGTGGCCGTTCGAAACTGCCGCAGAGATGCCAATGATGATTTGAAAAAAATGGAAAAGAAGGGCGATTTGACCGAGGATGATCTGAAGACTGATCTGGATGAAGTTCAAAAGCTTACAGACAAATGCATGAAAGATATCGATGAAATCGTTGCCGGCAAAGAAAAAGAACTGATGGAAATCTAAATGGACGAAATGGACGTGCTGGGCTTGTCCGTGGAGGATGCGTTGCGCATTCTGGAACAGAAGAGCATCGTGCCCGTGATCCGTTATACAGGATCGGACGAACCGGTGAAAATGAAGGCAAATCAGCGGGTCGTACAACTGTCTGATTGCGGAGAGCAGTGGATGATTACGGTATGCAGTGTACCGGACGTCTATCGATAAGCCTGGGGAAGTCGGGGGCAACCCGGCTTCCTTCATAAAATGCGAAGGATGACCTTCGCCGGAAAGACGCTATGACACAGCAACGATTGGATCCGGACAGGATCCCCAGACATGTGGCCATCGTGATGGATGGCAACGGCCGTTGGGCGAAAATGAGAGGATTGCCCCGACTGCAGGGACATAACGCAGGGATGATGGCTTTGAAGGAGATCGTCAAGCGTTCTTCTGTATTGGGTATCACTCATTTGACCGTCTATGCTTTCTCCACAGAAAATTGGAAGCGCCCCGAAGAAGAAGTGTTCGGTATTTTCAAGCTGCTGGTTTTGTATGTGCAAAAAGAAATACGTGAACTTAACGATAACAATGTTCGGGTAAACATATGGGGGGATTGGTCGATTTTACCTTCCGATGCCCAAAACGCTATCCGAAAAGCTATGCGTACGACGCAAAACAATACGGGTCTGTGCTTTAACATCGCACTTAATTACGGCGGAAGAGCAGAAATTCTGAAAGCGGTTCGATCGATTTGTTCAGAGATCCAAAGCGGAGCCTTTTCCATCGATTCCATCGACGAATCAATGCTAAGCTCAAGAATGTATACCAATGGCGTTCCCGATCCCGATCTCATCATTCGAACCGGCGGAGAGTACCGGCTTTCGAATTTTATGATCTGGCAGGCCGCATACAGTGAATTCGTTGTTACGGATGTGCTCTGGCCGGATTTCTCCCCGGATGAATACGAAAAAGCGATACTGGAATACCAGTCCAGAGACCGAAGATACGGAGGTCTCACATGAAAACGCGTATCGGATCAGCGTTGTTATTGGTGCCGCTGACGCTATTCATTTTTATGGGCGGGATGCCCTTGTTGCTGATCGCATTCGTGATCGGTGTGATGGCGATGTCCGAATTCGCGGACGGTTTCGCGAAGATCGGCGTTAAAGCATATAAACCGGTGGGGTGGGCTTGCCTGGCGCTTCTTTATACTCTTTATGCACACATGATTCTGACCGGACAGCCTGTGTCCATCTATCAGAACTATTTGATGCTTTGGGTCTTTGCCGTTGTAGCGACGGGTCTGCTGTTGATGTTGTTCACGAAGGATCACAATATCTCCAATGGGCCTGTGACCATGCTGTCAGTGTTCTATATCGGGTTTTTCAGTTCGCACGTTGTATTGATCGACCACCTGGAGCAAGGAGCGATTTTAGTTTGGCTGGCGCTGTTGACAGCTTTCGGGACAGACATCTTTGCCTATTTGATCGGCATACGTTTCGGAAAGCGAAAGCTCTGCCCGGCGCTAAGCCCTAAGAAAACAGTGGAGGGCGCGTTGGGGGGCATGGCCGGTAGCATCGCGCTTTGCACAATCTTCGGAGGAGTTGTTGTCCCTGATTTGATCCTCCATTGCGCAGCGATCGGATGGATCGGATCCATATTTGCGCAGATGGGCGATTTGGTGGCGTCGGCATTCAAACGAAAAATGGGGATCAAGGATTACGGAAATCTCATTCCCGGTCACGGAGGCATTCTGGATCGGTTCGACAGCATCCTTTTTACGCTTCCGGTTATTTACTATTATACGATTTTGATTATATATAACTGAAAGGATCACAGAGAAGCATGAAAAATATCGCATTGCTGGGCGCGACAGGATCCATTGGCACCCAGGTCCTGGATGTGGTGCGGGAGAATCCGGACAAGTTCCGGATCCGCGCGATGACAGCAGGGCGGAATATGGAGCTCTTTGCCCTGCAACTGCAGGAATTTTGTCCCGCATTTGCCGCAGTCGCAGAGGAAAACGCAGCACGAGCATTGGCGGAATCGTTTCCGGATATTCAATTCTCCTGGGGCATGGAGGGCCTTTGTGCCGCAGCTTCCGCCGAAGGCGTCGGGATGACTGTGAACGGACTCATGGGTATGATCGGGCTTCAGCCCACACTGGCGGCGGTGGAAGCCGGTAAGGACGTAGCCCTGGCCAACAAGGAAACACTGGTTGCCGGCGGGGAGATCGTTATGGATGCCGTCCGGCGCGCCGGCATTCGGTTTTTACCTGTAGACAGTGAACACTCTGCCATTTTTCAATGCCTGCAGAATCAAGCATTGCCTGAACGGCTGATCCTGACCGCCTCCGGCGGCCCTTTCAGAGGATATACGAAAGAACAGCTGAAAGCCGTGACAAAAGAGCAGGCTATGAAGCATCCGAACTGGTCCATGGGTGCCAAGATCACAGTGGATTCCGCCACAATGATGAACAAAGGATTGGAAATCATAGAAGCCAAGTGGCTTTTTTCAATGGATCCAAAAAAAATAGACGTTGTGGTGCATCCGGAAAGCATTCTTCATTCCGCAGTTGTATTTCGCGACGGCTCCGTGATCGGACAGATGGGACGGCCGGATATGAGAATACCGATCGCCTATGCAATGTCGTATCCGGAGCGCTTAAGGGGCACTGAAACGAAGCTGGATTTGACGGTACTGGGCAGCCTGCATTTTGAAAAACCGGATCCCGAAACGTTTCGCTGTCTGGGTTTGGCTCTGGAGGCTGCCACTGCAGGGGGATCCTACCCCGCGGTACTGAATGCGGCCAACGAAGAAGCTGTTGCTGCGTTTCTCAGAGGAGAGGTTCGTTTCTTTCAGATCGGAGAATTGGTGGAGGCGGCACTGGAGCAACATGACGGAGCCACGGTTCGCGCCGTAGACGATATATTGGAATTAGAGAAAGTGACAAGAGCGAACATACGATCGATCGTATCACGGAAAGTACAGGGGAGAGCATGACAATATTCATTGCCATTCTGATGTTTTGCGGGCTGGTTTTTGTCCATGAATTAGGACACTTCGCCGCGGCAAAATCAGTAGGCATCAAAGTAAACGAGTTTTCCATCGGCATGGGGCCGGTGCTTTTTCAACGGAAACGAGGAGAGACGGAGTATTCTCTACGGGCTTTTCCTATCGGCGGATATTGCAAAATGGAGGGGGAAGACGAAGACAGTCCGGATGAAAGAGCGTTCAACCGACAGCCTGCCTGGGCGAAGATCCTGGTCATCGTAGCAGGTTCGTTTATGAACATCCTTGCGACGATCCTTATTCTTGCGACCATACTTACCTATTCGGGTTCATATACAACCATTCTGGATCAGGTGCCGGAAGGTTATCCCGCATGGGAAGCAGGTCTGCTGCCGGGAGACGAGATCGTGGCCATCGACGGACAACGCCAGGAGGAATGGATCGAAGTGGTCACTGCCATTGCCGAGAGTCGGGGAGAATCCATCTCTGTTACAGTCCTTCGCAACGGCTCAGAACAAACGTTTATCAGCGCCCTCGAAGAAAACGAGGAAGGGCGAAGGGTGATCGGGATCACGCCGTTACGGTCTCACTCGTTGTTGCTTGGGACAAAGGAAGCTCTTAAGACAACGGCTGCCATGACAGTGGCCATGGGGGACTTTCTCAGTAAGCTTGTGACCGGACAAGCTTCTTCGGCGGATGTGGTAGGTCCTGTGGGTATCGTCACCATCATCGGTCAGCAGGCGAAATACGGGTTGATCAATGTGATCTATCTGATGGCGATGATCAGTCTGAATCTTGGCATTGTGAATCTGTTGCCGTTGCCTGCTCTGGACGGAGGACGCCTTTTGTTCGTTCTGATCCGCGCGCTTACAGGCGGCCGCATCAGCGACGACGCGGAAGCCCGTGTGCACATGATCGGCATGGTCCTTCTGATGGGGCTGATGTTGTTCCTGGTATTCAAAGATACGTTTCAATTTATTTTGTGAGGGCTGAAATGAGAAGAGTGACCCGGACCGTCCGGTGCGGAAGTGTAATAATTGGCGGAAACGCGCCCGTTTCGATCCAATCGATGACCAATACGGATACGCGCGATGCGAACGCCACGATCGCACAGATCCGAGCATTGGCAGCCGAAGGCTGTCAGATCGTTCGTGTGGCCGTTCCGGACGCGGAGGCGGCTGTGGCACTTGGAAGAATCAAGGCGGCGGTTTCGCTGCCGGTGGTAGCCGATATTCATTTTGATTATCGGCTGGCGCTGGAAGCCATGGATAACGGCGCCGACAAGATCCGCATCAATCCCGGAAACATCGGATCGAAAGATCGCTTGAAGGCGATTTACGAGAAAGCGGCAGCGCTTCACATTCCCGTGCGGATCGGTGTCAATTCAGGCTCCCTTGAGAAAGAGCTCATTGCCAAATACGGAGGCGTCTGCGCAGAGGCGCTTTGCGAGAGCGCCTGCAATGCTGCTGCTTTTGCGGAAAGTCTTGGATTCTCGGATCTGGTCGTGTCTCTTAAATCTGCAGATGTGCCCATGAACCATCAAGCCCACCGATTGTTTTCCGAACGCAGCGACCTGCCGCTTCACATCGGTCTTACGGAAGCAGGCGTAGGGCATCAAGCCAGGATCAAATCCTCAGTTGCTCTGGGCGCGCTGCTGCTGGAAGGCATCGGAGACACACTGCGCGTATCCCTGACCGGAGACCCGGTCCAGGAAGTGGTGTTGGCAAAGGAAATCCTGGAAGCAGCAGGTATACGAAGAACAGGCATCGACTTGGTTTCATGCCCCACCTGCGGACGGACCCGGGTAGACCTGCCCGCCATCGCCGAACAGATCAGGGACGCGTTGGATCCTTTGTCAAAGACTCTTGCCGCGCGTGGAGAGTTTTTGCGTGTTGCGGTAATGGGTTGTGAAGTCAACGGACCGGGGGAAGCTGCCAATGCGGACGTTGGCGTTGCCTGCGGCAAGGATGTGGGGCTGATTCTCGAGAAGGGAAAACCTGTCAAGACCGTTCCTCAGAGCGATATCGCAGATGAACTGATCCGGTTGATTCGCAAAATAACTATTGCAAAATAACGGGCTGTATGATATCATTCTAGCGGTATGAAGTTATTTCTAAAGAGTGGGAGGGCCCACTCTTTCG
>JAQUXD010000143.1 GCA_028692535.1 Eubacteriales bacterium
CCCGTATCTCTGGAACAGCGTCTTTGTAATGGCGGCCGTCAGTGTGGTCTTGCCGTGGTCCACGTGGCCGATCGTCCCGATGTTCACATGGGGCTTCGTTCTTTCAAATTTAGATTTTGCCATTTTATTTTCCTCCTGAAAGTATATTCTATTGGTTGATTTTATCCACAAGGGCATCCGGCAGCTTCTCGAAGTGATCCATCTGCATTACATAAACGCCTCTTCCCTGTGTTTTGGACCGCAAATCGGTGGCATAACCGAACATTTCCGACAACGGAACCATTCCGTGGATGGTTGCAGCTCCGTTGTGCAGATCCGTTCCGCCGATTTTTCCTCTTCTGGAACTCAGATCGCCGATCACGTCGCCCATGTATTCTTCGGGCGCCGTCACTTCGACCTTGAAAATCGGTTCCAGCAAAACGGGCTTTGCTTTTTTTGCACCTTCGCGGAACGCCATGGACGCCGCGATTTTAAATGCGATTTCCGAGGAGTCCACTTCGTGGAACGAGCCGTCAAACAACTCGATCCCCACGTCCACCACCTGGTATCCGGCCAGAGGACCGGTCTGCATCGCTTCCCGGATCCCGTCGTCGATCTTGGGGATGTATTCCCGGGGAATCACGCCGCCCACAATGGTGCTTTTGAACTCGTATCCTTCGCCCGGCTCCCGGGGGATCAGGCGGATTTTGACGTGTCCGTACTGCCCGTGGCCGCCGGTCTGCTTTATGTACTTGTGTTCGACTTCCGTTACTGTAGTGATCGTCTCTTTATAGGAGACCTGGGGTTTACCTACATTGGCTTCGACTTTGAACTCCCGAAGCAGCCGATCCACAATGATCTCCAAATGCAACTCGCCCATACCGGCGATGATCGTCTGTCCGGTCTCCGTATCGGTATACGTCTTGAATGTGGGATCTTCCTCGGCCAGCTTTGCCAGCGCGATGCCCATTTTTTCCTGACCGGCTTTGGTCTTGGGTTCGATGGCGATCTGAATAACGGGGTCGGGGAATTCCATGGATTCCAAAATGATCGGATGCTTTTCGTCGCAGAGCGTGTCTCCTGTTGTCGTATCCTTAAGTCCTACGGCTGCAGCGATATCTCCTGAAAAGACTTCTTCCACATCTTCCCGATGATTGGCGTGCATCTCCAAGATCCGGCCGATCCGCTCTTTTTTGCCCTTTGTGGAATTATACACATAAGAACCACTGCGAAGCGTTCCGGAATAGACGCGGAAAAAGGCCAGCTTTCCGACAAACGGATCGGCCATGATTTTAAAGGCCAAAGCGGAAAAGGGTCCGCTGTCATCGGAAAAGCGCTCCTCTGCCTGTTCGGTCTTGGTTGAGATCCCCATGATCGGCGGAATATCCAGCGGTGAAGGCATATAGTCCACCACCGCATCCAACATGGGCTGGATCCCTTTGTTTTTGTAAGAGGAACCGCAGGTAACCGGCACCATCAGATTGGCAATGGTCATCTTGCGAATCGTGCGCTTGATCTCGTCCTCGGTGAAATCTTCTCCGTCCAGGTACTTGATCAGCAGCTCTTCGTCGCCTTCGGCCACCGCTTCGATAAGCCTGTGCCGCCATTCCTTGGCAAGTTCCAGCATGTTCTCGGGAATTTCTTCGATGTCCATGACCTTTCCCAATTCGTCGTGGTACATATCCACTTTCATGGACACCAAATCGATGATCCCCGCAAAATCACTCTCCGATCCGATGGGAAGCTGGATCGGTACTGCAGGCGCTTTGAGACGCTCTCGGACCATGTCGACGACATGGAAAAAATCCGCGCCGGTGATGTCCATCTTGTTAACGTAGATCATCCTGGGCACTTTGTATTTTTCCGCTTGCCTCCATACGGTCTCCGACTGCGGTTCAACGCCGCCTTTGGCGCAGAGCACAGTGACGGCTCCATCCAAGACCCGCAGCGATCGTTCAACCTCTACGGTAAAGTCCACGTGGCCGGGCGTATCGATGATGTTGATTCTTGTGTTCTTCCATTGGGCGGTAGTCGCAGCGGAGGTTATTGTAATGCCTCTTTCCTGTTCCTGCTCCATCCAGTCCATGGTGGCAGCGCCTTCGTGCACTTCACCAAGCTTATGGGTACGTCCGGTATAAAATAGTATACGCTCAGTCGTAGTCGTCTTACCGGCATCGATATGCGCCATGATCCCGATGTTTCTGGTATTCTCCAATGAGAATTGTCTGGGCATGAATAATCCCTCCTTTCTGTCTTTTCTCTCTTCGTGACAGCATGCTCGCTGCTACCACCTGTAATGTGCAAACGCTCTGTTGGCCTCGGCCATCTTATGCGTATCGTCTCTCTTCTTAACCGATGCGCCGGTGCTGTTCATGGCATCCATCAGTTCCTTGGCCAGCCGTTCGGACATGGTGCGTTCGCCCCGGGCTTTTGTATATTTGGTAAGCCAGCGCAAGCCCAAGGTCTGGCGTCTGTCCGTCCTGACTTCGATGGGGACCTGATAATTGGCGCCGCCGACTCTTCTGGCCTTGACTTCCACCACAGGCATGATGTTTGCCATGGCTTTTTCGAATACTTCCAGGGGTTCCTGCCCTGTAGTCGCCTTGATTTGATCGAAGGCGTCATACACGATCTTCTGTGCGACTCCCTTTTTTCCGTCCAGCATAATACTGTTGATGAGCTTCGCTACAACAACACTGCCGTACACCGGATCGGGGAGAACTTCTCTTTTTGGAATATTACCTCTTCTTGGCACTTCTCTTCCCTCCTAGTGCAAGCTGTTTTTCGCCTGCTGCTTCGGTACTCGACGCAGTCTTCCCGCGCCGCGGTGCCACATATCTATATCGATAAGGGCACTGTCTCTGTCCCGACTCTGTAATTGAATCAAATAACTTATTTGCTTTTCGGTCTCTTAGCGCCGTACTTGGAACGGGCCTGACCTCTGTTGGAGACACCGGACGTATCCAGCGTGCCCCGCACGATGTGATATCTCACACCGGGAAGATCCTTCACCCTTCCGCCACGGATCAGCACGACGCTATGTTCCTGCAAATTGTGTCCGATGCCGGGGATGTAAGCAGTCACTTCGATCCCGTTTGTGAGACGAACACGGGCTACTTTGCGCAGCGCGGAATTCGGCTTCTTGGGGGTGACGGTCTTGACGGATGTGCAGACGCCTCTTTTTTGAGGGGCTTCCGTGTCCGTTGCAACTCTTCTGATCGTGTTCATACTCTTCAAAAGAGCCGGTGAATTGGACTTGGTTTCCGCCTTGACTCTTCCCTGTCTTACCAGTTGATTAATGGTAGGCATTACATTTCTCCTTTCTGATGA
>JAQUXD010000144.1 GCA_028692535.1 Eubacteriales bacterium
GATCGATGCGAGTGCTTGGCGCCCTTGCCTGTCCGAACAGAAATAAAGCGCAGAATACGTGATGCAGCTGCGCTTTACGAAAGTTCATACATGGAGAAAGAAGATATTCTTTCCCCTTAATTCGCGTTTGAGAAATGTGCTGTTCTGTATATAATGGTATCTTGCGCACTCTTATCCAGTTCTGTGAAATAGGCCATATAGCCTGCCACACGAACCATGAGTCCTTTGTGCATTTCCGGATTCACTTGAGCATCCAAAAGCGTTTCCTTATCGACGACATTGATTTGGATATGCTCTCCGCCATGCTCAAAATAGGTTTTTATAACGCCTTCAATGGCCGTCAAACCCTTTTCTCCCTCTACGCCCTTGGGATCGAATCTCAAATTGAACAAGGCTCCGTCATGGAAAGCCTCCTGGTCCATCGATGCTACAGATTTTACGGTAGCGGTCGGGCCGCTTGTATCTCTTCCCATCATGGGCGATGCATTATCACAGAAAGGCTCTCCGGCACGTCTCCCGTCAGGGGTTGCGCCGCATACTTGACCGTGAGAAATATTCACCGTCTGTGAGTGAACATTGAAGGAATACGTGCCGCCTCTGGCATCCTTCCAGGTTTGCACATTGTCTGCGATAAAATGCGTCATTTCCCTGTAGATCCCATCGACGAGCTCATTATCATTGCCGAATTTCGGAGGCTTGTTCAACAGAAGCTGTCGCATTCTTTCTTCCCCTTCAAAATTACGGTCAAGCGCAGTGATCAATTCATCCATCGTAATGTTTTTGTCTTCAAATACACATTTTTGTATGGCGGCAATGGAATCGGCCAAATTGGCAGCGCCTGTGATATAGAGACCTGCCGTTGAATATTTGGCTCCGCCGTGCTGGACCGATTTTCCGCTCTCAACGCAGCCCTTTGTGACCATGGACGCAAAGATCACCGGGTACCGCAGCATATGGATCCCCTGCATGATGTTATATCCGGTTCTCACTAAATCATAATGATGGAGGATCTGTTTCTTTAAAGCGTTTTTCAATTCTTCGATATTTTTAAAATCTCTCGGGTCTCCCGTCTGCAGTCCCATCAGCTTTCCGGTTGACGGATCGACGCCGTTGTGCAAAACGAATTCGATCATCTTCCCCATGTTCACATAGCCTGCATCGGGGGATCCGTCCGCGGTTCCGCCGCCGGCGCCCGGCTGGATGCAACCGACGATGGCCCAATCTCGGGCTTCTTCCATGGTGCAACCCTTGCCCAACGTCATTTTCATGGCTGTGACATCATTGAAGAATCCCGGATTTGCCTGGCCTTCCTGTATCATTTTGCATCCCTTTTGGATCAGGTCTTCGGGGGTGCCTTCCCATACACGAACAGCCATGACAGGCTGCGTCGTCTTCAGCTGATTCGCGGCCTCCAGGCAAAGATACGACAGTTCATTGGTTGCGTCTCTTCCGTCCCGGGTCTGTCCGCCGACCATCAGGATCTCCCACATGGGATATCCGGCGAAGGAGGTCGCATACCACTTATCTCTTACTTCATAGACTTCGCAGGATTTTAAGTATAGACAGCACAGCAATTCATAAGCGAACGCCTCTGTGATGTTCTTTTCGTCGATGACATCTTTTTTGTAGTAAGGCCACATATATTGATCAAAGCGTCCGTATCCGTTGGCTGTTGTGCATACTTCGATATGAAAATAGACATGGACAAACCAGATCATCTGCAGCGCCTGGTAGAAATTTTGCGGGGGATTTTCCGGAACGACTCTGCAATTTTCAGCGATGACCTTGAGTTCTTTTTTCCTGTTTTCGTCCTGACATGCGTCACACTGGCGCTCTGCTTCCTCCGCCATTCTGTGGGCGTATGCGATCAAACCTTCACATTGAATAATACATGCCGTCCAATAATCGATTTTTTCCTGATCTTCTTTTCCGGTGCTGATCGTCTTGTCGATATTGGCCTGACACTCCTCCATATATCCTCTCAAGCCAACGGTCAATATTTTTTCATGGTCACATAATGTTTCTCCGGAAACACCGTTGCGCAAACCAACGGTAATGATATCGTCTTGGATACATTCTTCGATATGTGTCGGAAGAGCCGTCTTGGACAAATCTTCCATGGATTTTCCTTCCCAATAGGGCAGCGTTTTCAAGATTTGCTCCCGATCTTCGGGTGAGATATCATAAGGGTCTTTTGTCCTGACCGGAAAATCATCGATGTCACTGATGTACCAGGAACTCGATTGAAACTCCGGATGCAAATTGGCGCCTCTGTACTTGTTTGTCGCGGTTCCGACGATCAGTTCATCTTCCAGAATAAGAGTCGTCATACGTTCCATAATGTGCTTCACGACTTTTGCTCGAAACACAGGAATCGCATCCCCTGCGAATTTTTGATACGCTTCGGTAGCAAGGACCAATCGCTCTGCGGTGATGCACGGCCTTGTATCCCAAAGTTTGTTCCTCATTTTTTGTATTCTTTCAGTAAGCATGATTCTGTCCTCTTCAACAAATTGCATTAAGTTCTGATACCATTATACTTATCCTGAGAAAACCTCAAACATCAAATTGCTATATAGCACAATTTACTTGCTGTTTCTAAAAATATTCATTACCTTTTTCACCGAAACGTTTCCTTTTTCGATTCCACAAATTGATTGACTGAATAATACAACATAATAAGCACGCTACTCAACAAAATACCGCCGATGATATCCGTACACCAATGCACGCCGGAAAGTATGCGTCCGATCACCATAGATACTGTAAAAACAACCACCAGTAAGTTTATTCCGATTCTTCTGTGCTTCTTTTGAATCAAACGATGAAATTGCATTTTGGCAGTGGTCATGACGCACAACACGAGCATGGTTGTGGAGGAGGGATACGATGCCTCCAAAGCGTGATTGATCAATACAGGTCTGTAATTTACAACGTTGTACTCAAAAAACAGATACGCGCCTATCATAAGAAGATAAAACCCGCCCAGCACAAGAATACTGCTATCCACCCGAAAAAGATTCTTCCTCCTGATGAGTTGTACAAGACCCAATACTGCAAATCCCAGTGCGACCAGAACGGCAAAAAGCCCCAGGTAATCCGTGATGTAGTAGAGAAGCATATTCACACCCAATATATGCTTCACCGTCTCGTTAACGACGGCAAATCCCACCGAAGAACCTCTCGGGCCGATGGGCTTCACATTAATACGCATGAGCGCTATTGTATAAAGGATAAATATAACCAATAGTCCGACTGTTACAGCAAAATTGATTTGAATTCTTTTTTTCATTG
>JAQUXD010000145.1 GCA_028692535.1 Eubacteriales bacterium
ATAATGTTTTGGGTGTTCAACATGAGCGATCGCCTCCTAAATCTGATGCATGGCATCGAAGAGATCGGTGCGTTGGATCCGAATCTCCAGATCCTGTTCTTTCCCGTACGCTTCCATCCGGTCGGCCAGCCCCTCAAAGGACAGTGCCGAACTTTCCAGATCGACGATCATCATCATAGTGAAAAAGGTTCTCATCACCGTTTGGCGGATATCCAGAATATTGATCCCCTGACGGGCCAGTTCGCTGCACACGCCGCCGATGATGCCGACCCGATCCTGCCCGATGACTGTTACTAGTGCTTTCATACTGCCTCCTTTAAGAATAATGGATGTATTATAGCAAGGTAGAGCGTCCATGGCAAGCAAAGTCCGATCGCCTATTGACGATTTTTTCTGCGGCATGGTACAATGGCTCTGTCTTCGAGCCTCGCTTCCTACGGTCCGACTATGGAACCGAGGCCGTACCGGGAAACCGGTTCAGGGTCGCATCCGGAAACAGATCGGCCTTCCGCATTGAAAAGGAGACGGATCACATCGATATGCAGAGCTGTTGCTCTGTTTGTTGTCGTCGTCCGTATCCATGGGATCACGGATTTTTTTTATTTTAGTTGGATTAGAAAGGAAGAATCATCATGAAGCACAAGTTTCTCGCCTTGTTCAGCGCGTCCCTGCTGGTCCTCGGGCTCGCCGGCTGCGACGCTCCCCGCGCGCCCGGAGATACCGGCAGCGAATCGGCGGAATTGATGATCTTTGCAGCGGCGTCGATGACAGAGACTCTTACAGAGCTCGGCGAACTATATATGGAAGAAAACAAAAATACCACAGTGTCATTCAACTTTGACTCTTCCGGCACCCTCAAGACCCAAATCGAAGAAGGTGCCCTTTGTGATGTATTCATCTCTGCCGGTCAGAAGCAGATGGACCAGCTGGATCTCGCCGCAGGAGCAGAAAAAAATCCCGACGGGTTGGACCGCGTGCTGCAAGGGAGCCGCATCGACCTGCTGGAAAATAAAATCGTTTTGGCCGTTCCCAAAGACAATCCGGCTGGTATCCGAACGTTCCAGGACCTAAAATATGCGCTGGGCAACAAGAGTATCCTGTTGTCGATGGGCAATGCCGATGTGCCGGTGGGACAGTATTCCCAAAAGATCCTGGCTTGGCTGGAGCTGGACGAAGCTGCATTGGGCGATAGGGGAGCCATCACCTACGGATCCAACGTCAAGGAAATCGTCACCCACATCGAAGAAGCTGCGGTAGACTGCGGGTTTGTATATGCTACCGACGCAGCAGCTGCCGGTCTCACGGTTGCCGATACAGCAACTGCGGAGATGTGCGGCCAGGTCATTTACCCGGCCGCCGTCATGAACATGTCGGCCAACGGCGACGCAGCCCGGGCATTTCTTGACTTCCTCCACAGCGAAACGGCTTCCGCCGTCTTCGAATCCGTCGGCTTTACGCCCATCCTATAAGGCGGTTTTTATGGATTGGTTCCCACTGCTGAATTCCCTGCGGATCGCAGGAATCAGCACATTGATCATATTTTTCGCAGGCTTGGCGGCAGCCTACTACATCGCAAAAACGCCCCCGGCGATCAAGGGGCTCCTGGATGTGGTGCTGACATTGCCTTTGGTGTTGCCGCCCACCGTGATCGGCTATTTGCTCTTGCGCATCCTCGGGCCCAATCGATTCTTTGGAGCTTGGTTTCTGGATGTCTTTGGAACCAGGCTCACCATGACCTGGTGGTCGGCGGTCTTTGCCACGACAATCGTCATATTCCCTCTGATGTACCGGACCGCCCGAGGCGCGTTTGAAGCCTTCGATGAGACCCTGGCTTATTCCGGACAATCCATGGGGCTGTCCAATACCTACATTTTCTGGCGCATCCGTATGCCCGGCTGCAAGCAAGGCATCCTGGCCGGCACAGTACTGGCGTTTGCCAGAGCTCTTGGAGAATACGGCGCCACCAGCATGGTGGCCGGGTATATTCCCGGGACCACGGCTACCGTATCCACCACAGTCTATCAGCTGTGGAGAACCAATGACGACGCCTTGGCCTTTCGATGGGTCCTGGTCAATCTGGCGATCTCCTTCACCGTTCTTCTCGCTGTCAACATGATCGAAAAAAACGGCGGAAATACGCGCGGGCGCATTACCAACAGCAAAAGGAGTGCCTGACATGTCCCTTTTCGTCGATATCGAAAAAAAACTGGGTTCATTCTATCTGAAGGCGGAGATGACGGCCGAAGACGAGACGCTGGCCCTCCTGGGGGCTTCGGGCTGCGGGAAAAGCATGACGCTCAAGTGCATTGCAGGGATCGAAAAACCTGACCGGGGCAGGATCGTCGTGGACGGCGTGACGCTCTTTGATTCGGAGCGCGGCATTCACCTATCGCCGCAAGAACACCGGGCAGGACTCATTTTTCAAAATTATGCGCTGTTTCCCAACATGACGGTCCTGGAAAATATCCGGGCAGGCGCCCGGCGGGAAAAAGACCCGGCGATCAGAGAGAAAAGCATCTCCGGAATCATCGACAGCTTCGGTCTGGCCGGCCTGACCGGTCATTACCCTTCCATGCTGTCCGGCGGGCAGCAACAAAGAGTGGCGCTTGCAAGGATCCTGGTATCCCAGCCCCGGATCCTGCTGCTGGACGAGCCGTTCTCGGCTCTGGACAGCCATCTGCGATTCCGGATGGAAGAAGAACTGAGGCAAGTGATCCGTCAGTTTGGAAGGACTGTTATCCTCGTCTCCCACAACCGCAAGGAAATCTTCCGCCTTTCTGACCGGATCGCCATTATGAACAACGGGCGGATCGAGGCGATCGGCGCCAGGAGCATCGTGTTTGACGATCCAAAAACGAGGACCGGCGCCATACTCACCGGCTGTAAAAATATTTCGAGGATACGAAAAAAAGACGACTTTTCTATCGAAGCCTTGGATTGGGGCATCGAACTGACTGTCACAAAAAAGGTGACGGATGAAAGCTTCGCAGGCATTCGTACCCATGAAATAAAGTCCGCCGGCTGCGAAAACAAGTTTCGCTGTCGTGTGGTGAAAGAAGTGGAAAATCCGTTTTCCTGCACCGTGCTGCTGTGCCCTGAAGGCAAGGAGCCGCCCGAGCTGATTGGATGGGAAATGGACAAAAGTACTTGGAACAGGATCCGGTCTGACTATATTGAAATCAGTCTGCCACCGGGATCCATTATGCTGCTGAAAGGATGATAACAGTGCTGAACAACCCCGAATATACCGTTGCCCGGGATCTTCTCCTGAGCATGGCCGG
>JAQUXD010000146.1 GCA_028692535.1 Eubacteriales bacterium
AGCGGCAAGCCGACGACGATCGTCGTGCACCCATGCTGATTGGCCATATCGATCACAGTTCCGGCATCCTTGCGGATCCCTACCCTGTCCAGCGTACAGATTCCCTGAGCGGTGAGCATCAAATCGTCGCTGATAGCTACACCGATGGTCTTATCGCCTACATCCAGGCCCATAAGTTTCAAATTCGAACTCCTTCGCTGAAAACAAACAAGCGGACTTGCGTCCGCTGTCAGTCTTCTTTATTTTTTGAGAAATGCTCTGAGCAGCTCCTCCACCAGATCATCTCGCTCGATGTGTCGTATCAGGTTTCGCGCATTATTGTGTCCTGTGATGTAGGAAGGGTCTCCGGAGAGAATATATCCCACCATCTGATCGATGGCATTATAACCTTTTTCTTCCAGGGCCTCGTGGACCGCCTTCAGAATTTCCTCTGTGGTTTTTTGTTCACCTTTTTCGGAACTGTTAAAAAGTATGGTATTTCTTTCCACTGAAACCCGCCTCCTTTGCAGCTGACTCGCTATGTTTAACATTATACAAGTATTTGCCGTGGAGGACAAGTTTTTTGTTCGACTTTAAGAATGATATAATCTTTATTTGCTTTCCTGCAGAAGTTCCTCAGCTTTCAGAAATGCCGCATTGAGACGGGTGGGATCTTTAATGCCCGCCTGTGCCATATCCGCTTTTCCGCCTCCGCTGCCGCCTGCTGCGCCGGCGATTTCTTTGATCATGGCGCCAGCATGATAGCCTTGATCCAGCAGATTGTCGGATACAGAAACCATCAATGTGGCTTTCTCCTCCTGAAGCGCCGCAAGAACAAGAATTACGCTTTTTTCCCTTTCCTTGATTTGATCCGACAGGCTGCGCAGATCGTTGATCGACGCATTTTCCAAGGCCCCGGTAATCAGGCGCACTCCCCGGATCGATTTGGCTTGATCAATCATAGCATCCAGGCTGGATTTCGCAGCAGTCATCTTCGTCTGCTCCAGATCCTTTTTGAGCCTTTTGATTTCTTCCGTCATGTTTTCTGCCTTCTTGACAATGCCGGAGGGATTGGTCTTCAGATGATCTGCGATTTCATGGATTACTTCTTGCTGCTTTCTGAGCCATTGGGACACGCCCGTACCGGTTACGGCTTCTATTCTGCGAACGCCTGCAGCCACACCGTTTTCAGACAAGATGCGAATCGAACCGATTTGTCCTGTATTGTATACATGGGTGCCGCCGCAGAGTTCCATGCTAAAATCAGGCACGGTGATCACTCGTACCGTCTCTCCGTATTTTTCTCCGAACAAGGCCACAGCGCCCCTCTTTTCGGCTTCCCTAATCGACATGGTCTCCCATTGCACGTCTTTGAACTCCAGGATCTCTCGATTGACGATCTCTTCGATTTCCAATAGCTTATCCGCCGGAATTGACTCAAAGTGCGTAAAATCAAAACGTAGAAGATCCGGCGTCACATAAGAACCCGCCTGTTCCACATGATTCCCTACTGTCAGTTTCAGCGCTTTGTGCAGCAGGTGGGTCGCAGTATGGTTTCGCGCCGTAGCATGACGCCTGATTCGATCGATATCGGCCTGCACCAGGTCGCCTTCTGACAATTCACCGGAAAGGATCCGCACTTTATGTACGTAGATGTCTTTCACTTTGTTCGTATCCAGTACTTCCGCCAGAACATGGTCTGCGATCAGCCGACCGCGATCGCCCGTTTGACCGCCACCTTCGGCATAGAAAGGCGTCTGGTCCAGGATCACCCGGGCTTCATCCCCTTCCTGAAGCTGATTGATACGTTTTTTGCCCTGGATCATACCCAGGACCCGCACGGAAAAGCTGTCATTCTCATAGCCGATAAACTCCGTGGCAGGAAAACTGTTGAATATGGCCGCATCATCGGTCCACCCTTCGGAATCATCGGATTTTCTTGCAGCTCGAGCCATTTCCCGCTGTTCATCCATGCGTGCATTGAACCCTGCTTCATCCACGACACAATTCGCCTCCTGCGCGATCTCCCGGGTCAATTCCAACGGAAAGCCAAAGGTGTCATACAATTTAAACACTTGTTCTCCGCTTAATTCCTGCTGGCCGCTCTCTCGGAGCTGTCGGATATAATCCTCCAGTATTTCAGAGCCCTGGTCGATGGTTCTCGCAAACTTCTCTTCTTCCACCGAAATGATCTTTTTGATATAATCGCTGCGTTGCTTTAATTCAGGATATGCTGTTGAGGATGTCTCTACGACCTTCTGGGATAGCTCCGACAGAAATGGCTGATGCAAGCCCAGAAGCTTCCCGTGCCTGGCCGCTCTTCGAAGAAGTCGACGAAGAACATATCCTCTGCCCTCATTGCTGGGAAGTATCCCGTCTGCAATCATAAAGCTCACAGTCCGCACGTGGTCAGTGATAACGCGAATGGATACATCTGTCGTTGCTGCGCCGTCGTGATAGGAAACACCAGTCATACGAACCACTTCGTCCAGAATGGCGCGCATCGTATCGATAGCGTAGATGGAATCCACATTTTGCATAATACATGCCAGGCGCTCCAATCCCATGCCTGTATCGATATTGGGGTTTGCCAGAGGAACGTAGGAACCGTCCTCTTGTCGATCAAATTGTGTAAAAACATAATTCCAGAATTCCAGATAGCGGTCGCAGTCGCAGCCGGGCTTGCAGTCTTCTTTTCCGCAGCCGAATTCCGGCCCCCGATCGAAATACACTTCGGAACAGGGTCCGCAAGGGCCGAGGCCGATCTCCCAGAAGTTGTCCTCTTTTCCCAGCCGTACGATCCGTTCCTCGGGCATATCAACCAATTCCCGCCAAAGATCATGCGCTTCATCATCCTCTTCGTAAATAGTGGCCCACAGCTGTTCTTTTGGCATTTGCAGGACCTGAGTGATGAATTCCCAACCCCATAGGATGGCTTCTCTCTTGAAGTAATCACCGAAGGAAAAATTACCGAGCATTTCAAAAAATGTAGCATGTCGCGCCGTCTTTCCCACGTTGTCGATATCTCCTGTGCGAATGCACTTCTGACAGGTTGTCATTCGCTTTTTGGGCGGAGTCTCAGCACCGGAAAAATAAGGTTTTAACGGTGCCATGCCCGAGTTGATGAGCAGAAGGCTCTTGTCTTTTTCGGGCACGAGAGAAAAGCTTCCGCGGGGATAGTGATCCTTGGATATGAAGAAATCTTCGAATTTCTTCCTCAATTCGTTTACACCTGTGTACTGCATGATAATCCTCCTAAAATAAAAAACCCGCCCCCACATAGGGACGAGGC